>DASQAX010000480.1:0-1623 GCA_035635535.1 Vicinamibacterales bacterium
GGGCGGACGAGGAACGCGCGCAGCTCCTCGAACAACTGGCGTTCGCGGTCGGGCTGGGCGGTCGGGATCGCAAGGCCGCTTCGAACGCCGAGCGGGCTCGCGTGAGCGTGACTCGTGCGATCAGGCGCGTCCTGGATCGGATCGCCGACCGGAGCCCCGCTCTCGGCGCGCACCTGACCGCCACCATTCGGACCGGCCAGTACTGCGCGTACACGCCTGATCCGCGTAGCCCGATCCGCTGGGAGCTATGACGCCGCCGTAACCAACGGTGGAACGGACGTGCCCCGGAGCGTCACGCCTCGAATGTGTGGGCGCCCGCAGGCTTCCCAGCGCGGTCCTGGTCGTCGAACGGTCGACGATGCGCGACATCGCGCGGACGATCGTCGAGCCGCTCACCTTGGTGCTGGCTCTGGCCCTCGGTGTCGTCGGTATGACCGTCGGATGGCACGCGCACGAATACGCCACGGCGCTGCGGACTCATGCGCCACTCGCCGCCGAGAGCTACGTCGATGCGCTGTGCCGGGACGACCTCGCGTATTTGCGGCGGACGACGGGCGAGGCGACGGGACCAATGCCCTGGGAGCCGCGTCTGTCGACGTGGACGAAGCCGTGCGTCGGTTACCGGTACCTGGGGCCGGCGATGGACCTCATCGGCCGCGAGCAACACGTGTTCACCCTGCGCCGGCCTGATGGCACCGAGAGCGTCTACGTCATCACCTTCAGCCGTGACGGGCTCGTCGCCGGCGTCGAATGACGGGGCTGTGACGCTCTAGCGAGTCGCCTTGGCCTTTTCGCGCTTCTTCGCCATCCGCGCGTCCTTAGTCTGATCGCGGCGGCAGCGCGTGCAGAGCAGCAGCTTGTCGCCGTTGACCATCGCGGAGTGCAGGTTCGCATCGAAACGACGACGCGTGTGCACCTTCGAGTGGCTTACGTTGGATCCGAATGCAGCGGTCTTTCCGCAGATCGCGCAGGCGCGTGGCATGAGCAGCAACTCCTCAGGGGGAACTATGGTCAATGGTACAGTCGCGCACATCGCGACGCAATGCGACGGCACGACTCTGTTGCGCATCCTCGAGGCCGCCGCTGAACGTCTTGAGCACGGGGCCGACGAGGTGAACGCGCTCAACGTGTATCCGGTCCCCGATGGCGACACCGGCACGAACATGCTCCACACCGTTCGCACCGCGTTGAAGCACGCACGCGCCGCGGAGCAGACCCTCGCCGGGATCAGCGCCGCCGCGGCACATGGCGCGCTCATGGGCGCGCGCGGGAACAGCGGCGTGATCCTCTCGCAGATCATCCGCGGCCTGAAGGAGGCGCTCGCCGACGCGCAGACGGTCGGCGTGGCCGAGCTGCGGAAGACGCTCAACCTGGCTCGCATCCACGCGCACGACGCCGTCACCGCGCCAGCACCGGGGACGATGCTCACCGTCACCGTCGCGATCGAGGACGCGGCCGCGGATGACTCCGGCGACATCGCCGCGATGCTGCGCCGCGTGGTCGCCGCGGCGGACGCGGCGGTGAAGCGCACGCAGAACGAGAACCCGACGAACAAGGCCGCGGGCGTCGTGGACGCCGGCGCGAAGGGCCTCTTCTACCTCCTCGAGGGTGTGCTCGCGGCCG
>DASQAX010000481.1:0-13014 GCA_035635535.1 Vicinamibacterales bacterium
TGCCGCCGATGCGCTCGGGGTTCTCGCCGAGCGATTTCTCCCAGGCCGCGAAGTCGAGCGTTCCCGGAAACGGCGTCAGCATCACGAACTGCGCGAACGTGAGGCCGGCCTCTTCGGCGACCTTGAGCGTCGCGTCGAACGAATCCGCCCGATCGCCGGGGAGGCCGAAGATGAACGAGCCGAGCACGTGGACGTCGTGCTCGCGGAACGCGCGCAGCCGCTGCACCAGCGATTCGCCGCTCTCGTTGAAGTTCTTGTAGATCGATTTCAGGCCCGCTTCCGTCACCGATTCGACGCCGACGAGCGCGCCCTTGATGTGCGCGCGCTTCATCGCGTCCAGGAACTCCGGATCCTCCCCTGCCTCCATCGTGATCTGCGTGAAGAACACGGTGTCGCTCGGCAGCCTGGCCAGCTGCGCCATCAGTGCGAAGCGCTCCGCGCGAATCTCCTGGAGGCGGTGCAGCTGGGACTTGTCCTCGCGGCGGTCGGCCAGCCGCAAATCTTCGAGCGTGACGGGATAGAAGTTGTCGTCGGCCAGCGCGATGAACCGGAACCCCCGGCGCCGGAGCTCAACGATCTCCTGCACCACCGCCTCGTAGCCGCGCTGTCGCGGACGCTGTCCGTCGGTGCGCCACACCGAGCAGAACGAGCAGTGCTTGGGGCAGCCGCGCACGGTTTGTACCGACGCCCACATGTAGCGCCCCTCCGGCAGCAGGCTCCAGCGTGCCGGGAGAAAGTCCGTTCCCTCGATCTGCCCGCCCGCGTACGTCGGGCGCAGCGTCCCGTTCGTCGCGTCGCGCAGCACCTCCGCCCAGACGTGATCGCCGTCGCCGGTGACGACGGCGTGCCCGCCGCCGAGATGGCGCGCCTCCTCCGGATACAGCGTGGCGTGAATGCCGCCGAAGATCACCGTCGCGCCCGCCTGATGCGCCGCGGTGCCCAGTTCGTACCCGCGCAACGCGTTGCCCGTGTGGATGCCGATGCCGACGATGTCGCCAGCCTTGATCGTGGAGAGATCCATCTGCTCGAGCGTCTCGTCCACGACGCTTGGCGGACCGTACGAGTCCGGCGTGGCGGCGGCAAGCACGTACAGCCACCGTGGCGTAATGACGCCTATGCCAAACGACACATGGCTCGGGTTCACGAGGTGAATGGGCATCAGGGCTCTGAATCCGCGAACGGAATGATTGCAGGCGGCGAGGGCTGCAGGCGCGGCGAGCATAGCACAATTGCCATCAATCACTCGCCGAACGACCGTCAGCTTCGCGCGAAATCGATGAATCCACGCGCGGGATCGGTGTGGACGAGCTTCACGCGCACGCGGTCGCCGACGTCCAGCCCTTCGTAGCCGCGCTCGAGCCGTCCTTCGACCGGCGGCCGGCTGATCCGCACCCACGTGCCTTTTTCCGACGCGCCGGTGACGATCGCGTCGAACCGGTCGCCGATCCGCGACTGCAGCAGCAGCGCCGCGGCCGCCTTCCGCACGAGCCGCTCGACCTTGTTCGCCGCATCTTCGCGCTCGGTACAGCGCTCGGCGATGCCCTGGAGCTCCCCGTCACCGTACGGCGGCGCGGGCCCGGGCCCTGGCAGCGCGGACCTTTCCGTCTTCGCCGAAGGCTTCGGCGGACCGGCCAGCGCCGTCTTGATGATTCGCTGCGCGACCAGATCGGGAAAGCGGCGGTTCGGCGCGGTCGAGTGCGTGTAGTCCTGCACCGCGAGGCCGAAATGCCCGGTCGCGTCCCCGCCCGGCTGCTCGACGACGTACTCGCCGCGTCCGAGCAGCTTCACGACGGAGAGCGACAGATCGGGAAAGCGCTGCGGATCCTCCGCGCGCTGGCGCAGTAACCATTCTTCGAGCGCCACCGCGTCGGGATCCCGAGGCAGGCGGTAGCCATGCTGCGCCGCCAGTTCGACGATGCGCGGCCACTTCTGCGGCACGCGGACCACGCGCCGCAGCGACGCGAGGCCGTGATCCGCGAGGAAGCGGGCGACGACGCCGTTGGAGGCGACCATCAGGTCCTCGATCAGCTCGGTGGCGCGGCTGCGCTGCGTTTCTGCAAGGTCGCGCAGCGTGTCGTCCTCGAACACCGGCCGCGGCTCGATCGTCGCCAGCGTGAGCGCCCCCATCTGGTGACGCCGCTTCTTGAGCGCCTGCGCCGCGCGATCCTGCTGGCGGAGGTTCGCGTCGAGCCCGGGCACCTCGGCGATCTTCGGGGGCGGCGGCGCGTTACCCTCGAGCCACGCGCCCACGCTCGGATACGCGAGCTTCGCGCGGTTGCGGACCACCGCGGCGTAGACGTCCGACTCGCCGACGCTCCCGTCCTCGTGGACGACGTACTCGATGACGATCGCCGTGCGGTCCTCGTCCTCGTTCAGCGACGTGAGGTCGGTGGAGAGCCGCTCCGGGAGCATCGGGAAGATCTGCGCGCCCGTGTAGACGGAGGTCGTGTTGTGCGCGGCATGCTGATCGACCGGCGTGTCGCGCGACACGAGCGAATCGACGTCGGCGATGGCGACGAGCAGCTTCAGCTGTCCGGATGACGCGTCGGCGACCGAGAGCTGGTCGAGGTCACGCGAGTCGTCGTTGTCGATGGAGCACCAGGGGAGGTCCCGGAGGTCCCGGCGGCCGTCAGCCGCGGCGGGGCCGTGCAGGCGCGCGACCTGTGCCTGGGCGGCCTGGGAGAAGTCCGGTTCGAAGCCGCGGTCGCGCATCGCCTCGCGGGCAATCTCCTGGAGAAAGTGGCGGGAGGACATCGGACTACTGTAGTTCACGCGTGAACAGCCTGGTACCGGCACGTCCGTTGCGTCAATCGTGAGTTTCGGCCGAGGAGAATGCAGATGTCAGCGAGCAAACTCGATCGAAGCGGAGTGCTCGTGCCGTGCCCGTCGTGCGGCAAGACCAACCGGCTGCGCTATGCCACGCTCGCCTCGACGGCGCGCTGCGGCGCCTGCCAGACGCCGTTATCGGCGCCCGCCGAGCCGGTCGAGGTGTCCGATGCCGCGACGTTCGATGCATTGATTGCCTCGTCGCCCCTTCCGGTCGTCGTCGACTTCTGGGCGCCGTGGTGCGGGCCGTGCCGGATGATGGCGCCAGAGCTCGAGAAGGTGGCGAAAGAGGCGGCGGGCCGATGGATCATCGCGAAAGTGGATACCGACGCGGTCCCGGAGCTTGGCGAACGCTTCCGGATCCGCTCGATTCCGACGCTCGCGATCTTCCAGGGCGGCCGCCAGCTTCACAGCGCCGCGGGCGCACGATCCGCCGCGGATATACGTTCGCTCGTGACGGCGAATCTCCACCGCAGCTCCGCGGCGTAGGGCGGGTCCTTTCGGACCCGCCAGACCCGCCAGCTCAATCCAACCGCGCGAGAAACTCCCTCACGGTCGCCGCCACGTCCCGATGCTCCACGTCCACCGCTGCATTCATCGCGCGCATGTCGTCTTCGGAGATCGTTCCCGCCAGTTGCGCGAGCGCCTCGCGCACCTCCGGATGCGCCAGCACCACCGCGGACCGCACGATCGGCACGGCGTGATACGGCGGGAAGTAGCGGCGATTGTCGGTCAGCATCGCGAGGTCGAGCGCCTTGATCAGCCCGCTGGTCGCGTCGCCGGCAATCACGTCCACCTGCCTGCTGGCGAGCGCGCGATAGACGAGATCCAGATCCATCACGCGCGGTGGCGTGGTGAAGTGCAGCCCGTAGGCCGACGCGAGGCCGGCGTAGCCGTCCGTTCGCTCCGCGAACTCGTACCCGAAGCCTGGGCGCCACCGTGTCTCCACGCGGCGGAGATCGTCGATCGTCCGCAGGTCCAGCGCATTCGCGTCCGCGCCGCGCACGACGATGGCGAACGTGTTGTTGAACCCGAGCGGCTGCAGCACGCTCAGGCCCGCGCGGCCGTAGGCGTCGCGCACGGCGGTGAAGGCCGCCTCCGGCTCCTTGACGATCGGCTGTTTCAGGATCGCGGCGAGCGCGGTGCCCGTGTATTCGACGTAGGCATCGATGTCGCCGGCCCGGATGGCGCGGTCGCAGATGAACGAGCCGCCGAGATTCAGCCGTCGCGTGACGGTCAGCCCCCGGCGCTCGAGCGTCTGCGCGAGCAGCTCGCCGAGCAGCACCTGCTCGGTGAAATTCTTCGAGCCGACCACGATCGCATCGGGGCGCGCCGAGCCGATCCCCGCGACTGCGAGCGTCGCGACGAGCAGCGACGCCGCGGCAACGGCGGCGGGCGCCGCGCGCGACAGCCGCTGCCGGCCCGGCGCGAGCCGCCGTTCCACCCACGTCAGCGCGCCATCCGCGATGAGCGCGAGCAGCGCCGCGGGAATCGCGCCGGCCAGGATCACGGTCGAATCCACCATCGAGAGGCCGCGGAAGATGTATTCGCCTAGGCCGCCTGCGCCGATCGCGGCGGCAATCGTCGCGGTGCCGATGCCCACGATGGTCGCGATGCGGATGCCGGCGACGATGGACGGCAGCGCGAGCGGCAGCTCGACGAGCCAGAGCAGCTGCCGCGGTGTCATCCCCATCGCGACGCCGGCATCGATCACCGAGGGGTCGATGCTTCGCAGTCCCACCGCCGTCGAGCGCACGATCGGGAGCAGTGCGTAGAGAATCAGCGCGACGATCGCGATGCGCGGACCGATGCCGCCGATGAACGGCAGCGGCAGCAGGAAACCGAGCAGCGCGAGGCTCGGAATCGTCTGCGCGATGCTCGCCGCCGCCAGCAGGGGACGCCCGATGCGCGGCCGGTGCGCCGCGACGATCCCCGCGGGCAGCCCGATCGCGGTGGCGACGACCGTCGACCAGAGCACGAGAAAGAGGTGGCGCTCGATCATCGCGCCGAGCTCGGCGCCGTGCGTCATCCAGAAGTTCAGCAGCCGCATGATCGTCAGCGCACCGCCGCCGCGGGCGTGAACGTGAGGTGTCCCGTTTCGAGCACGCCGACGCGATCGCCGAGCGCGAACGCCTCGTCCATGTCGTGCGTCACGAAGACAACAGTCTGGCGGAGGTGATGGCGTATCCGCTGGAACTCCGAGCGGAGCTCCTGACGCGTGATCGAGTCGAGCGCGCCGAACGGCTCGTCCATCAGCACGATCGGCGGATCGACGGCGAGCGCGCGCGCCACGCCAACGCGCTGGCGCTGACCGCCGGAGAGCTCGCGCGGCCAGCGCGCCGCGAACTCCGCCGGCGGCAGGCCGACCAGCTCGAGCAGTTCGTGCGCGCGTGCGCGACGGCGGGCGTCGGGCCACCCTTCGAGCCGCGGCACGAGGGCGACGTTCTCTTCGACCGTGAGATGCGGAAAGAGGCCGATCTCCTGGAGGACGTACCCGGTCCGGCGGCGAAGCGCGATCGGATCCCAGTCGCGCGTGTCGCGCCCGTGGACCATCACGGCCCCGGCGTCGGGCAGCAGTAATCGGTTGATCAGCTTGAGCAACGTGCTCTTGCCGGCGCCACTTCGCCCCACGAGCGCCACCGATTCGCCTGCGCGGATGGCGAGGTCGAGGTTGTCGAGCACCACGCGTCCGGCGTACGAGAACCGGACCCCTGCCATCGACACGACTGGTGCCGCGGCATCGGCTGTCTGCACGGCTATTTCGGACGCGGCGGGTGCACGTCGCGATCCGGCCTCGGCAAACGTCCCGCTCGCGAAAGCTTCACCGCGGCGACGAGCGTTCGCGCGGCGTTTCGCGTTTCTTCCTGGAATGCCGTGTCGGCATCGAGCGCGGCGTGGCTCGTGGCGTACGGCTCGTAGTAGCCGACGTAGCGGTCGATGGTCGCCGCCGCGGCCGCCGGCACCAGCTCCATGTCGCACAGCCAGTCGGTGAGCATGCGGCGCAGGTTCTCGGCGCCTGCCGCGTCGGCGTGGACGACGATGGCGAACACGCGGTCCTTGAGATGCCGCGGGAACGGCCACCCTTGCAGCTCGAGCGCCTTTGCCTCCTCCGGCTTCTTGCCGTGGGTCGTGGTCGGATCGGGGTTGCCGCCGTCGGCGCAGACGAGACGATCGATCATGAGCTTCAGCACGCTCGGGGCCTGATACCAGTTCACCGGCGTGACGATCATGACGCCGTGCGCGGCGACCCAGCGCGGATAGATCTCGCTCATCCAGTCGGGAGCCTGGCCCATCGCGTAGTTCGGATAACACGAACACGGCCAGTGGCAGAGCGGCATCGCCGTGGAGACGCACGCCTTGCACGGCAGGATCTGGCGGCCGTACTCCGCGGTGAGGTGGCTGAGATCGAGGACGTCGCACTGGCACTCCGTGCGCTCGATCTCCTCGCGCGCCAGTTGCGCCAGCCGGAACGTCTTCGACATCTCGCCCGGGCAGGTCTGATCGCTTCGCGCGCTTCCCGCAATCAGCAGGATGCGTGACGGCGTCGCGGGGTTCTTCTGGTCGCGTTCGGCCCCCAGAATCCGATCGCGCGTGTCGAGCCATTCGACGGGAAGCTCGAAGCCCGGGTCGGCAAACCCCGGCCCCGCTTTGCGCGTCCGCGGGCTCTTCCGGTACTCGTCGTAGACCTTCCACGCGATCTCGACGACGCGATCCATTTCCGTGTGGACCGCCTCGAACGCCGGGTCGTAGAAGCGCAGGCGCAGACGGCGCTCGAATTCCTCGCGCGAGAGCTTGACGTCGCCCTGTCCCTTGCGGACGTCGACGTTCACGCCCGCCACGCCCCGGCCCTCTCAGTATTCGGCGAAGGCATCATCCGGGTAGCAGTACAACCACCGCTCGCCGGGCTCGGCCGAGGCGACGACCGGATGGCTGCTGGACCGCGCGTGCTTCGTGGCGTGCTGGTTCGGCGACGAATCGCAGCAGTGCGTGGTGCCGCACGTCTGGCACGTTCGCAGGTGTACCCAGGACGCACCCATCTTCACGCACTCCTCGCACTCGCGCCGCCGCGGCCGTTTGACCTCGTCCACCTCCGCGATATGCGAACAGGAATCGGCCACAGCGAAGCAGCGTATCATGGGCATCGTGGAGTGGCCGGATCTGCCGTCCGCCTGGGCCGACACCTACGTCACGCTGCACATGTGGACGCAGATCGTCGGCAAGATCGCGCTCGCGCAGGCGCCGCCGCTGAATCACTGCTGGTCGTCGGCGCTGCAGCTCACCGCCCGCGGGCTGACGACCCGGCCGCTGCCGCACGGTGACCGGACGTTCACGATCGAGTTCGATTTCGTCGGCCACCAGGTGGTCATCACGACGTCGGACGGCATGCACCGCTCGCTGCCGCTGGCGCCGAAGAGCGTCGCGACCTTCTACGCCGAGACGATGACGGCGCTCCGTGACATGCATCTGCCGGTCCGCATCTGGCCGATGCCGGTCGAAGTTCCCAATCCCATCCGGTTCACCGACGATCGCGTGCACGCGTCGTACGACACGGCGCAGGTCGAGACCTTCTGGCACATCCTCGCGCAGTGCGAGCGCGTCTTCTCGCGCGCGCGGTGCCAGTTCATCGGGAAGGCGAGCCCGGTGCATTTTTTCTGGGGCAGCTTCGACCTGGCGGTGACGCGGTTCTCGGGTCGGCCCGCGCCGCCGCGAGAGGGCCCGGCGTTCATGCGCGACGCCTACTCCCACGAAGTGATCAGCCACGGGTTCTGGCCCGGGAGCGGACCCGGCACCGCGTTCGGGCCGGGGCCTGTCGACGAGCCGGCGTTCTACGCGTACGCCGCGCCGCCGCCGCCCGGCTTCGAGCAGATCCACGTGGAACCGGCGGGCGCCTTCTATCACCATGACCTCGGCGAGTTCGTCCTTCCGTACCGCGTGGTGCGCGCGTCCGCCAACCCGGACCGCGCCCTCCTGGCGTTCATCGACAGCACCTATACGCATGCCGCGGACCTTGCCGCCTGGGACCGCGCGTCGCTGGAGCGTCCAGCCTACACATGAAGCTGATTACGCAGCCCGATGAGGGCATCAGGCCGCTGCTCGCCGCGGTGAAGCGAGCCAGGCGGCGGCTGGCCATTGTCATTTTCAGGTTCGATCTCGACGAGCTCGAGGACGCGCTGGCCGCCGCGGTGAAGCGCGGCGTCGAGGTCGTCGCGATCATCGCCAACACCAACAAGGGCGGGGAGCAGAGCCTCCGCAAGCTCGAGCAGCGGATGCTGAAGAAGGGCGTGACGGTCAATCGCACCGACGACGACATGGTGCGCTACCACGGCAAGCTGCTCATCGTCGATCGGTGCCAGGCGTTCGTGCTGGGGTTCAACTACACCGGGCAGGATATCGAGAGCCGCAGCTTCGGCGTCGTCACGCAATCGACGCGCGTCGTCAAGGAACTGCTGCGGCTGTTCGACTCGGACGCGTGCCGGACCGACTACACCCCGCGCGGGCGGGACCTCGTGATCAGCCCCGAGAACGCGCGGTCGCGGCTCGATGCGTTTCTCCGGAAGGCGCGCGTCAGCCTCGACATCTACGATCCCAACGTCGCCGACGACGAGATGCTCTCGCTGCTGCAGCGGAAGGCCGCGCGGGGCGTCCGGATCCGAATCATCGGCTCGCTCGAGAAGAAGTGGGCGAAGGAGGAATTCGCCGCGGTGCAGCCGCTGCGCGGGCTGCGGCTGCACGTGCGGGCGATCGTGCGCGACGGCCGTCGCGCGTTCGTCGGCAGCCAGAGCCTCCGCAAGCTCGAGCTGGATGAACGGCGTGAGGTCGGCATCATCATTCGCGACCGCAAAGTGGTCAGGAAAGTGGAAAAGGTTTTCAACGCCGACTGGAAACGCGCTGAGGGGAAGAAGAAATAGGGCTGGGCCACGGCCCCGCTATTGCTGTCCTGAAGGGCAGCGATGGTGTTCAGCTCAACCGACGCTCCGCCGGACTACCTCGGCACTCGCGGCGACGGCGATCGCAGAAAGGGCGAGCGGCGCAGCCAGCCGCGCTCGGGTCCCGACCGGCGCGCCGGCGACCGGCGTCGCGCGGCGCTGCGAAACACGCTGCTGGCGGCCGCGGCGGTGGCGCTGCCGCACCAGGTCAAGCCGGAATCGCTCAATCCCGACTGGCTCCGTCCGCCGGTGCCCATCGTCACGACGAGGATCGAGAGCTTCGTCGGCATCCCCGCGCACCGCGCGTACGATCAGGTCATCCAGGACGCGTCCGTCCGCTACCGGGTCGATGCGACCCTCATTCGATCGGTGATGCAGACCGAGTCGGCGTTCGACGCGCTCGCGGTCTCGCGCGCGGGCGCGATGGGGCTGATGCAGCTGATGCCGGACGTCGCGCTCGAGCTCGGCGTCGAGGACCCGTTCGACCCGCGGCAGAACGTGATGGGCGGCGTGAAATACCTCCGGCGGCTGCTCGACCTCTATAACGGCAACGTGCCGCTGGCGCTCGCCAGCTACAATGCCGGCGCCACCAACGTGGCGCAGTACGGCGGCGTGCCGCCGTTTCCCGAGACGCAGAATTACGTGAAGCAGATCACCAGGCTGGTGGCGTCCTCCCGCCGCGCGCGAACCAAATAGCAGGGCGTGTCGTTCTCACTCCTTGCGCTCGGCCTGCTCGTGCCGCTGTCGCTCGCGCTCGAGTGGTTCGACGCGCCGCCGATGTGGGTGTTCGCGGCGGCGGCCGCGGCCATCGTGCCGCTCGGCTCCTGGATTCGGCGCGCCACCGAGCAGGTCGCGGAACGCGCGGGGCCGGCCATCGGCGGCCTGCTGAACGTGACCTTCGGCAACGCCGCCGAATTCATCCTGGCGCTCTTCGTCCTCCGGTCGGGCAACGTCGGCGTCGTGAAGGCGACGATCACCGGGTCGATCATCGGCAACAGCCTGCTCGGCCTCGGCGCGTCGATTCTCGCCGGCACGTGGGGACGCGACAAGCAGACGTTCGATCGCCAGCGGGCAGGGCTGCTCGCCAGCCTGATGATTCTCTCGGTCATCGCGCTGCTGCTGCCGGCGCTGTTCGACTACACGGAGCGGGGTCTCGTCTCCGCGGAGCGCGCGCACGTGCTCGACGAGCGCCTCAGCCTCGGCGTGTCCGTCGTGCTGATCCTCGTCTACCTCGCGAACCTGTTCTACACGCTCGTGACGCACCGCGATGTCTTCGCGGGCGGCGAGGAAGAGGGGACGCCGGCGTGGTCGCTCGCGACCGCGCTGGCCGTGCTCGCCGTCGCCACCGCCGCCGTGGCGCTCGAAGCGGAGCTCGTCTCGGGCGCGCTCGAGCCGACGGCGGAGGCGCTGGGATTGTCGCTGTTCTTCGTGGGCGTCATCGTGCTGCCGCTGGTCGGGAACGCGGCCGAGTACGTCTCGGCGCTCTACTTCGCGCGCCGCAATAACATGGGGCTCGTGATGACGATCAGTGTCGGCTCGACGATCCAGATTGCGCTGATGACGGCGCCCGCGCTGGTGCTCGTGTCCTACCTGCTCGGCCACCCGATGGATCTCGTCTTCACCAACCCGCTGGAGCTGATGGCAATTGCCGCCAGCGCGTTCGTGGTCAATTCCATCGCGCTCGACGGCGAGACCAACTGGTTCGAAGGCACGATGCTGGTCGGCGTCTACGCGCTGCTGGCGCTCGCCTTCTTTTTCGCGGCGCCGCGCTGACGGGCTGAGTGCAGCTCGTCAGATCTTCAGTGGTACTGGACTTGTAACCACCGGACCCCGGGAGGCGATCCGGTGGCTCACAGATATTCCCGGCGACAGTTCCTGGAACAGGCAGCGATGGCGGGCGGCGCGCTGGCCCTCGGCGGCAAGGCCGCGCTCGCGGCGAAGCCAATGCTTCCGAATCCGAGGAATTCCGGCATCGAGCACGTCGTCGTCATGATGATGGAGAACCGGTCGTTCGATCATCTGCTCGGCTGGCTGCCGGGTGCGGATGGTCAGCAGGCAGGGCTGACCTACACCGATGCAGGCGGTGTTTCACATCCGACGGACCCGCTGGCGCCCGATTACCAGGGTTGCCTCCATCCTGATCCCGACCATTCGTACGTGGGCGGGCGCGTCGAGTACAACGGCGGCGCCTGCGATGGCTGGCTTCGCGCCGGTTCGAATGATGCATATGCGATCGGCTACTACGTTCAAGGCGACGTCCCGTTTCTCGCCGCTGCCGCGCCGGGGTGGACGACGTTCGATCGGTACTTCGCGGCGATCCTGGGACCGACGTTCCCGAACCGTTTCTATATGCACGCCGCTCAGACCGATCGCCTCTCGAACACATTCGAGCTGAGCGCACTGCCGACCATTTGGGATCGTCTCGCCGCGGCGGGGCTGACGGGCCGCTATTACTTCAACGACGCGCCGTTTCTCGGATTGTGGGGGCTGAAGTACGCTTCGATCAGCCGCGACTTCAATCATTTCCTCGACGATTGCGCGGCCGGTACGCTGCCGCACGTCTCGTACGTCGATCCGCGTTTCCTCCAGGAGCCAACCGGAACGTCCGGTGACGATCATCCGCACTCGGACATCCGAGACGGAGAAGTCTTCATGAACACGGTCTACCGCGCGGTGACGACGAGTCCCGTGTGGAAGCACACCGTGCTGGTGATCACCTTCGACGAGTGGGGAGGGTTCTACGAACACGTCGCGCCGCCCGCCGCGCCGATTCCGGCTGCTTCTGCTGCGGCCGGCGACGGCGATGGACTTCTCGGGTTCCGCGTGCCGTGTCTCGTCATGTCGCCGTACGCGCCGCGCGGCGTCGTGTCGCACACGCCGTTCGATCACACGTCCATTCTCCGGCTCATCGAATGGCGGTGGAACCTCGAGCCGCTGACGGTTCGGGATGCGACGGCGAACAACCTTGCCGCGGCGCTGGACTTCGGCAAGCCGAATCGCACCGCGCCGCTCTACGCGATTCCGCCGGGCCCGTATGGCCTCCCGTGTCCATTGATTCCGTCCACGCCAACGCCTCCGGTTCAAGAGGACGAATGGGCGGCTGTGCGGGCGCTCGCGCAGGGATACGGCTGGAATCTCTAGCGAGCGGTGACGCGGTTACGCCCGTTCTGGTTGCTTCCGCTTGGGCGCATCAACGCCGCTTGGTGGATCCTCGCGGCTGCGGCGCTCGTGCTGGTGGACTATGTGACGGGGCCACGAGTCGAGGTCCCCGCGATCTACTCCATCCTCGTGGCGCTGGCGGCATGGTATTCGGGCCGAACGACGGGCCTGTTGCTCGCATTCACGCTTCCCGTCTCACGGCTCGTGCTGGCGCTGTGGGTCTGGCCACCAGGTACGGTGTCCCTGGAAGCGGAATGGGTGGGCGCCGTTCTTCGCATCTTCGCGTTCACGCTGCTCGCGCTGCTGATGTTTCGCCTGTGCGAGCACGAACGCGCGCTCGAACGAAACCTGACGATGCTGCAGGGGCTGCTGCCGCTCTGCTCGCACTGCAAGCGGATCAAGAACGCCAGCAACGAGTGGGAGCCGTTCGAGAGCTACCTGGAGTCGCGAACGGGCGTGGAGTTCACGCACGGCATCTGCCCGCAGTGCGCGGCCGAGAGGTACCCCGACGCGAGCTGAGACACGTAGAGGCGGACCTGCCTCAGACACGTAGAGGCGGACCTTCAGGTCCGCCTAGATTCCCGCGTACCACGAGTACCCGAGCTCCGGCGATATCGACCCGAGACCCTCGCCGATGTCCTTCACCGAATCGACGACGCTGATCTGCGTCAGATACTTGAGGCTCTTGTAGCCAAGCTGCCGCGGCACGCGCAGGCGCACGGGCGCCCCGTGCGGCGGCGGCAGCGCGTCGCCGTTCATGCCGTAGGCGAGCAGCGTCTGCGGGTGCCACGCGTCGCTCATGTCGATGCTTTCCCACAGGTCGTCGAACGCGAAGAAGACGACGTACTTCGCGCGCGGGCTCGCGCCGACAGCGGTCAACACGTCCGACAGCCGCACGCCAATCCACTCGGCGATGAAGGACCATCCCTCCTCGCAGGCCTGGTGCGTGATCTGGCGGCTCACTGGAAACCCCTGCAGGTCCGCCAGCGAGAAGGAGGACGGGCGCGAGACGAGGCCGTCGACCTCCAGCCGCCAGTCGCCGAACCGGCGCGCGAGCAGCTGGCGGTAGTCCAACGATGCCGGCGGCGGCCCGTTGACGGGC
>DASQAX010000482.1:0-29132 GCA_035635535.1 Vicinamibacterales bacterium
AGGCCGCGCGCATGAAGGAGTCGGTGACCAAAAAGGAGCCGGTGACCAAAAAGCAGTAAAGTCCCGCCGGGGAGCGAGCCATGGTGAAAGTGCGAGCGATGAGGACCATCGAGAACGCCTTGCGGCGTTACGGGTTCCATCGCATCGCGGGCGTTGACGAGGTGGGGCGCGGCTGCCTGGCCGGGCCCGTCGTGGCGGCCGCCGTGGTGCTCGACCCCGACCGTTACATTCCCGGCATCCACGATTCGAAGATGGTGACGGCGCTCGAGCGCGAGCGCCTGTACGGCGTGATCACGCGCAAGGCCATCGCCTGGTCCGTGGCGTCGGCGCAGCCGGAGGAGATTGACGCCATCAACATCCATCGCGCCTCGCTCGAAGCCATGCGTCGCGCGGTCATGACGCTCGCGCCGCTGCCAGACCTGGTGCTCGTGGACGCGTTCCGTATTCCCGAGCTGCTGATGGCGCAGCGTGGCGTGCTCCACGGCGACCGGCGGTGCACGGCGATCGCGGCGGCGTCGATCGTCGCCAAGGTGACGCGCGACCGCGAGATGCTGGCCTATCACGCCACCGACCCGCGCTACGGGTACGACCGCCACAAGGGCTACGCGACCGCCGATCATCTCGCCGCGGTCGCCCAGCACGGGTATTCCACGCTGCACCGGCGCTCCTTCAGGCCCCCATCGCTGTTTGATACGATTGAAGAGTAGCTTCGGCATCCCTTCCCACCTTGTTGTCCTGTGGCAATTGATCGAGACGCGTTACTGAAGCAGGCGGACAAGCTGCTCCGCCAGGGAAAGCTCGATGGAGCGATCGCGGAGTACGTGCGCCTCGTCGAGGACCAGCCGCAGGACTGGAACTCGATCAACGCGCTCGGCGATCTCTACGTCCGCGCCGGCAGGAACGACAAGGCCATCGAGCAGTACATCCGTGTCGCGGATCACCAGTTCTCCGAAGGCTTCTTCCAGAAGTCGGCGGCGCTCTACAAGAAGGCGCTGAAGCTCGAGGCCGACCACGAGCACATCCTGATGCAGCTGGCCGGCATCGGCGAGCGGCAGGGGAAGTTCGTCGACGCGAAGCAGTACCTGAAGCAGGTCGCCCGGCAGCGCGAGTCGCGCGGCGAGGACCGCGCGGCGGCCGAGTGCATCCTGCGGCTGGGCTCGATGCCGGAATCCGACGTCGAATCGAGAATCGCGGCCGCCCACGCGGCGCAGCAGCTTGGCGACGGCTTCCGGGCCGTCGAGCTGTTGAAGGAGGCCGCCTTCACCCTCGAGAAGCAGAAGAAGCGCACCGAGGCGCTCCAGCTGCTGGCGGAGGCCGCCGACATCGACCCGTTCGACGCCGAGCTGCGCGTCCGGCTCGCGCGCGAGTTCCTGGCCGCGGGGCAGACCAGGCAGGCGCGCGTCTATCTGAGCTTCGAGACCGCGGGCGACGACATCGAGCTGCTGCTCGCGCTCGCGACGCTCGAATTCGCCGAAGGCAAAGAGGAGGACGCGCGCGTCGCAATGGCGCGGGTGCTCGCGCTCGCGCCCGACCGCGAGCCCGACATCGTCAAGCTCGCTGACGAGCTGATGGCGAAGGGACGGGTCGAGTCGGCGTTCGCGTGCGTGGACGCGATCACGGATGCCGCGCTGCTGCAGGGCGATGCTCCCAAGGCCGCCGCCGCGCTGCGGACGTTCATCGATCACACCCCCCATCAACCGGCCACCGCGAAGCTCGTGCAGGTTGCCGAGGACCTGCTGCGCCGCGATCCGGCCAACGAGGCGCACGCCGAGCTGCTGCGTCACATCCTCACGCTTCGCGGGATATCGAACCCCGAAACAGCGATCGCGCGCGTGCGCGCCGGAGAGTCGGCCGAAGAGCCGCCGCCCGATGCGCTCTCGATGGACGATTTCGACCTCACCGCGGCGATTCCCGAGGTGCGCGACGCCGGCGCGCTGCCGGAGGTCGACATCTTCGTCTATCCGGAGAACGACATTCCGACGATGCCGGAGGTGCCGGTCGCCGACCTCCTCATCGAGCCGCCGGCGGCGCAGGAGGCGATTCCCGATCTGCCCATTACCAGCGACGAGGACGACAGGGTGATGCTGGAGCTGGCGGAGATCGACCTGAGCTCCGCGCTGTCCGGGCTGCTGTCGTCGAGCCCCCAGCCGCCGGTCTCCTTCGTCAGGGCGTCGGCGGGCGAGGCCGCCTCCGCCATGGCTTCGGCGAGCGAGCCTCCGGCGGAGACGCCGGCGAGTCATGTGGAGGAGGCGCCGGCCACCGTGGAGGAACCCGCGCCCGATCTCGAGGATGTCTTCGCGCAGATGCGCGCGAAGTCCGCCCGCGAGCAGCAGGCGTCGGCCGCGCTCGCGCAGTACGACCAGGCGACGCAGTTGATCGAACAGGGGCTCGACAAGGAAGCCATCGCGGCGCTCGAAGCCGCCTCGCGCGTGCCGATGATGCGCTTCAGGGCCGCGACACGGCTCGGACGCCTGCTGATCGACCGCGGCGACCTCAACGACGGCGTCGAGTGGCTCGAACGCGCCGCGGAGGCGCCGCCCACCTCGCCCGAGGAAGGCTACGACCTGCTCTACGAGCTTGCCGGCGCGCTGGAAGCGCAGGGCGAGTCGGCGCGCGCGCTCGCCATTCTCATGGAGCTCGACGCCGAGTCCGACGGCTACCGCGACGTCCGCACGCGCATCGTGTACCTGTCGCGCGCCCAGCAGGCGGAGAGCGACCGCCCGTGAAACGGCTCTTCGTCGTGGCGTTCTTCTTCGAAATCGGCTTTGCGCTGCTGGTGGTGCCGTGGTCGTCGTTCTGGGATCGGAACTACTTCGCCGAAGCGGTGCCGGCCGTTCATACGATCATCACGAACAACTTCGTGCGCGGCGCCGTCTCCGGCCTCGGGCTGATCAACCTGATCTCGGGACTCGGCGAGCTCATTTCGATTCTGCTCGCCCGTCCTGCCCCTTCGCTGACGCTGACGGGCCAAGGGCAAGTTGAAAAATAGAAAAGTGGAAAAGTGGAAGAAGTAAGTTCGAAGTACGCCTGATGCACTTTCCACTTACTTTTCCACTTTTCCACTTCTTCCACTTTTCCACTTGAACCCGGTTTTCTGCCTGGTCACCGATCGCCATCGTCTCGGTCCTGCATGGGAGACGGCGCTCGTCGAACACGTGCGGGAGGCCGCGCGGGAAGGGGTGCACCTGGTCCAGATCCGCGAGCGCGACCTCGACGGGGGTCCATTGGCGCGCCTCGTCTCGTCGTGCGTCGAGGCCGTTCGAGGGACCCGCACCCGCGTCCTCGTCAACGATCGCCTGGACGTGGCGCTTGCCGCCGGTGCGCACGGCGTGCACCTGCGCGCGGATTCGTTCGGTGCGCGGCGGGCCCGCGCGTGCGCCCCGCCGCCGTTTCTCATCGGTCGATCGGTTCACTCCCTCGCGGAAACGATGGCGGCCACGGAGGAAGGCGCGACGGACTATCTCGTCTTCGGCACCGTCTTCGAGACGAGCTCGAAGCCGGGCCTGGCGGTGGCCGGCGTGGCCGGGCTTGCCGCGGTCGCCGGCGCGACGCGTCTGCCGGTGCTCGCCATCGGGGGCGTCACGGCCGCGCGCATCGGCGAGGTGATGGCGGCGGGCGCCAGCGGCGTGGCCGGCATCAGAATGTTTGACACGTCCCGACGTGTTCCCTAACATGGCCGGCGTCTGATGGTGACCGTCAAGGGACCGGAAGCCGATTTCGGCTCGCGGATGAGGCAGGCCCGCGAGCAGCGCGGCGTCTCCCTCCGTCAAATCGCCGAGCGCACCAAGATCTCCGTCAGCCAGCTCGAGGCGCTCGAGCGCAACGACATCTCGCGGCTTCCCGGCGGCATCTTCTCCCGCGCGTTCGTCCGTTCGTACGCGGCCGAGATTGGCGTTGATCCCGAACAGACGGTGCGCGAGTTCCTCTCGCAGTTTCCCGACGAGTCGGTCTCCGCCGGCAGCCCGCACGTGCTCATCGATGACGGAGCGCGCGGCGCGCGGCGGCTGAACGCGCGCGCCGTAATGATCGTCGCCACGCTCGTCCTCGTCGCGGCCGCGATTTTCCTGTGGTCGCTGAGATAAGTGGGCGCATGGACCCCGGCCTCAAGACCCCGCTCCTCGACTTCTTCCGTCGCGGTGAGGTCGCGCGCGACATCCGCCTGCAGGCGGCGCAGGGCGGCATGGCGCCGCGCGCGCACGAGCAGCTCGCGCTGCTGATGCTGCTGGTCGACGACCACGATCCCGAGATCGCATCCGCGGCCGAGGCGACCGTCACGATGATCCCGCACGCCTCGCTCGAGGCCTTTCTCGCGCGGTCGGACGTTTCCACCGAGATGCGCGAGTTCTTCGCCAGCCGCGGCGTCCAGCCCGGCGCCACGCCGGCGCCGCAGGCCGACGAGCCGCTCCTCCAGGTCGCCCTGATGGACGACGACGCGCTCTTGAGCCAGGAGGTGCCGCACGAGGACGAGTCGGCCGAAGGGGAGCCGCGTGCCTCGACGGTCCAGAAGATTGCCGCGCTCAACGTCGCGCAGCGGATGTCGCTGGCGATGAAGGGGAGCCGCGAGGAGCGTGCGCTGCTCATCCGCGACCCGAACAAGATCGTCGGCGTCTCGGTCCTGAGCAGCCCGAAGGTGACCGAGAGCGAGATCGAGGCCATCGCCAAGATGGCGAACGTCTCGGACGAAATCCTGCGGTTGATAGGCTTTTCGCGGAACTGGACGAAGAGCTACGCAATCGTCCACGCGCTGGTGAAGAACCCCAAGACGCCGGTGGCGATGTCGATGAACTTCCTGTCGCGGCTCGCCGAGAAGGACCTCCGCAGTCTCTCGACGAACCGGAACGTCCCCGAGATGGTGCGCGTCACCGCGCGCAGGAAGATCGTGATCGAGAAATAGCTACACTTTTTGAATCAACGGCCGCAACTCATTCACGTTCTTCACGCGTTCCAGCGCGAACACCGTATCCGACAACTTCTGGAACGTCGCCGCGCCGAGCACCGGCGCGATCAGGTCGCGCGCCTTCCCGATGACCTCGTCCCTCGGCATCGGGTTCGCCGCCGTGCCGCGGACCGTGCCGACGCGCTCGCGGACGGTCCTGCCGTCCGTCAGCGTCACTTCGACAATCGCCGTGCGCTGCGGCATCAGCTTCTCGAGCTCGTCGTCCGGGACCAGCCGCACCTTGGCGCGCTCGCGCAGGACCGCCGGGTCCTTCATGCGCGCGACGTCGTGCGCGGCCTTGAACGAGACGGTCTTGTCGAGCAGCATCAGGGCGACGAGGTGCTGGAGGTTGATGTCCGAGATCTCGCGGTTGTTGACGATCGCCGCCTCGTCCGTGGCGACGCGGACGACGACGTCCTTCACCTGCGCCGCGTCGAACCGCTCGCGCTTGATCAGGATGTCGAGCGCGTCGAGCGGCGCCTGGATCGGCGCGCCGACCGTCCATTTCTTGATGTCGGTCCGCATCACCTCGAAGCGGGTCCCAAGCGCCTCCACGATCATCCCGGGGCTGTTCTTCGGGACGAACCCCTGGAAGAAGCTGTCGGTCCCCGACAGGATGTCGTCCACGCCGGTGCCGCCGGCCTGGACGAGGAGCGCCGCCGTGACGCCGTTGCGGGCGGTCATGCCGCCGAAGTCGAACGCCTTCTCGATGTGATCGACGTCGCGCTGCCACGACGCCAGGCCCGACGCCTGCTGCGCCGCGTACGAGAGCAGCCACCGCATCTGCTGCGTGTTCAGGCCCGCCGCGCACCCCGCCGCCGCGGCTGCGACGAAGTTGCCGGCGATGCCGTGCGTGCTGCGATGGCTTTCGAACATGTACTGCAGCTTGCCGAGCGTGGCCGTGACACGCGTGCCGATGTCGTAGCCGAGCGCGACCGAGCGCACGAACCGCGTGCCGTCGATCGCGAACTTCTCGCCAACCGCCAGCGCGGCCGGCACCGCCGCGCAGCCCGGGTGCGATTGCGACGGCGGATGCGTGTCGTCGGTCTCGTCGGAGTGGCCGAGGATGCCGTTGGCGAGCGCGGCATCGATCGGGCCGCATCGCACGGACGATCCGGCAACGGTGCAGACGGGATTATTCCCGGCGTTCGCGCGTGCGAACGCGATCGCGAACCTGCCCGGCGGCAGCTCCGTGCCGGAGATCATCGCCGCCAGCGTGTCGAGAATCATGATCTTCGTCTTCTCGACGACCGCGTCGGGCAGCGCGCGTGTCGCGGCGCCCCCCATGAACGTGCTGAGCGTCGTCATGACGTCGCTGACGTCCGCGGCTGCGGCGGGTTCGAAGCCGAGCTCCGGCCGGAACGCCGACGCCGCGAACACGCCTCCCGCCGACTGCAGCAGCCGGCGCCGGCTGACGATGAAGCTGTCTCGCATGAGTAAGACTCCTCGAGGAGTTCTTATACACTAGGCCCACTGCCCACTGCTCACTGTTTATGGCCAGCCAGATTGAAGCGATCGACGTCAAGCGGAAGATGTTCTTCGAGCACGAGGGCGCACCCTACCACTGCATCGACGTCGAGGTGTCGAAGCCGACGGCCCGTGGCGGACAGACGCTCGTGCGCATCAAGATGCGCAACCTGCTCACGCGCGCGGTGTTCGACAAGACGTTCAAGGCGGGCGACAAGTTCAAGGAACCCGATCTGAGCGTCGAGACCGCGTCGTACATCTATGTCGACGCGTCCGGCTTCAACTTCATGAACCAGGAGACGTTCGAAACGATCACGCTCAGTCCCGAGATCGTCGGCGATTCCGCCAAGCTGCTCGCGGACAACGTGCACGTGGACATCCAGCGGTTCAACGGCCGGCCTATCGGCCTCGAGCTGCCGCCGCACGTGGAGCTGGCGGTGACCTACACCGAGCCGGGCGTGCGAGGCGACACGGCGAGCGGCGGCGTGACGAAGCTGGCGACGCTCGAGACCGGGCTCGAGATCCGCGTGCCGCTGTTCATCAAGGAAGGGGAGCGCGTCAAGGTGCACACCGAGACGCGCGAGTTCGCGGGACGCGCTTAGGCCGGCACCTCTACGTCGCGCGCCAGCCGCTCCAGCACGGACGAGGTCACGACGCGGAAGTTCTTCGCGTAGGCCTCGTGGTTCGCCTCCACGTCCGCCACCCGGTACACGTAGTTCGCCGTCACCCCGAGCGAGGCGGCGATGCCGGCGCGCGACGAATCGCCGAGCCAGTGCACGCGCGCGAGCCGGGCGCCGTTGGCCAGGTGGAAGCGGGCGACGGGATCGAGCGGCGCGTGTCCGCGCTTGGCGCGAAGCAGGTAGTACGCGCACAGGCGCAGGATCTCTTCCTTGAGCGCCGGCGAGACCCTGGCGAGGGTCGTCGCCTCCTGGACCTCGAGCGAGGCGAGCTCCTCGGACATGAACGCGCGATGCGACGACAGCCACCCGCGGAAGCCGGGGACGGGCGAGAGCGTGGCGAATTTCCTGAGGCGGCGGAACTCGCCGCTCAGGTCCTCGACCACCTGCTTGATCAGGAAATTGCCGAACGAGACGCCGCGCAGCCCCACCTGGCAGTTGGTAATCGAGTAGAAGATGGCGCACCGCGCCTCCGCCGGGTCGGCAACCGGGGCGTGCGGATCGAGCAGCGGCTGCACGTTGCCGATGATGCCCTGGGTCAGCGCCGCCTCGATGAAGATCAACGGTTCGTCGGGCAGCGCGGGATGGAAGAACGCGTAGCAGCGCCGATCCTTGTCCAGCCGGCGGCGCAGGTCGTCCCATCCCTGGATCTGGTGCACGGCTTCGTACTGGATGAGCCGCTCGAGGACGAGCGCGGAGGTCCGCCAGTCGATTCGTTGGAGCACCAGGAAGCCGCGGTTGAACCAGGAGCGGAACACGTGCGCCATGTCGGCGTCGACGATCGAACGGTCGGGATGGTCCTCGAGCGTCCTCAGCAGATCGGCCCGCATCTGCACCAGCATGCGCGTGCCGCCCGGCGCGGTGTTCAGCCGCCGGAACAGCTCCTGGCGCCGCGATTCCGCAGCGACGTGCAGCTCGTGAAGCCGGGAGGGCGTCGGGTTCGCGCGGTAGTTGTCGATCGCGAGATGGACCTTGCCGCCGTCCGCCCCGTAATGGTCCACGAGGCGCGTGAAGAACGCGTCGCGGCCGGCCTCGGTGAGCTGTTCGTAGGCGGTCATCGCCTCGGCGGCGATGCGGGCGCCCGAGACCTCGCCGCGTTCGGAGAGCAGCGAGTCGCAGAGCTCGACCAGGTGGTCGGCGGCGCGCGCCGAGACCATCGTGGGCGGCTGGCGCACCGATTCCCACACCCGTTGCAGGAAGCGGCGGGGCTGATCGTTCATGTCCGTCTCTTCTTCTTCTCGGTCGGAGCCCACTCGCTCCGCATCTGGGCGAGCCCGTCCATGTAGACCGCCGCCTTGTCGCGTTCGTCCTCGGTCGGAAGGCTCTTGAGCAGCTCGATCGCGTGGGTGATGTCGTGCTGGATGGTGCGCTTGGTGGTCTTGAAATAGATCTCGCGTATCTGGGCGAGCGTCGATCCGGGGTCTTGGTTGCCCATCTTGATCGACTTCAGCGCCACGAACCCGAGCGGCTTATCGGCCATTGGCCTGCATCCGGCGGCTGCGTCTCAGCATTCCGCGCATCTCCTCGAGCGGGCGCGTATTCAGGACCGCCTCGGGCGTCAGCCACGCCCGCCGCGCCACCTGCACGCCCCACCGCACGTTGCCAAGCGCCAGCGTCGAGTGCGCGTCCGTCGAGATCACGATGGTCGCTCCACGCTCGTGCGCGACGCGCGCGAACGCGTCGCTCAAATCGAGCCGGTCCGGCTGCGAGTTGATCTCGAACGCCACGCCCCGGGCCACCGCGGCGCTCACGATTCGGTCGAAGTTCACCTTCAGCGGCTCCCGTTGCAGCAGGCGGCGGCTCATCGGATGCCCCAGCACGTCGACCCACGGACACTCGATCGCCTTCAGGATGCGCTCGGTCGTCTGCGTTTCGTCCTGCCCGTAATGCGAATGCACCGACGCGATCACGATATCGAGCTGCGCGAGACAGTCGCCGGCGAGGTCGAGCGTGCCGTCGGCGAGGACGTCGCACTCGATGCCCGCCAGCAGCGTCAGCGCCTCGAACCGGCCGTTCAGCGCGCGGATGCGGGCGGCATGCTCGAGCGCGCCGCGCTCGTCGAGCCCGTTCGACATCGCGAGCGCCTTGCTGTGGTCCGTGATCGCGATGTAACTGTACCCAAGACGCTGCGCGGCGGCGGCCATCGTTTCGAGGTCGTCGCGGCCGTCCGTGACGGTTGTGTGCATGTGGAGATCGCCGCGCAGGTCGGACGCGGAGACCAGCCGGGGGAGCTGGCGCGCGACCGACGCGTCGATTTCCCCGCGATTCTCGCGCAGTTCCGGCGGCACCCACGCCATGCCGAGCGCGTCGTAAATGCCCTCTTCCGTGTCGCCGGCCACGCGGCTGTCGTCGTCCACGCGGAACAGGCCGTACTCGTTCAGCTTGAACCCGTGCTGGATGGCCCGGTCTCTCAGCGAGACGTTGTGCGCCTTCGAGCCGGTGAAGTACTGCATCGCCGCGCCGCGGCTCTCGGACGGAACCAGCCGCAGGTCGGCCTGGTAGCCCCCGACGATGCGGATGCTCGATTTGGTGTCGCCCTGGCCGAGGATGCGTTCGACGCGCGGAAACGCGACGAATTGTTCCATCAGCCCCTCGACTCCGCTCGGGGCAAGCCCCTCGACTTCGCTCGGGGCAAGCGACGGGTCGATCGTCGCCAGGATGTCGATGTCGCCACACGTCTCGCAGCCGCGGCGCAGGCTGCCGACGGGCGTGAACTCCGCCGCGGGCGCATGTTCGCGCAGATAGGCCACGAGCTCCGCGGCGATCGAGGTCGTGTCGGAGAGCAGGTGCCTCCCGCGATCCTTCTCCCGCTCCTCGACCGCCTTCAGGATGAGCGCCTCTTTCTTCGGGCCCATCCCCTTCAGCGCGCGCAGGCGGCCCGCCTTCGCCGCGTCGACGAGCTCCTCGACGCTGCGGATGTTCAGCGACGAGTAGAGCAGCGCCACCGTCTTCGGCCCGACGCCCTGCAGGCGCAGCAGGTCGAGCATGGTCGGCGGGAACTCGAGGAGGAGGTCCTGGTGGAAGCGGCACGTGCCCGTCTCCGCCAGCTCGCGGATTTTCTTCGCCAGGTCCTTGCCGATGCCGGGCAGGTCGAGCAGCTGCTTCTCGTCCATGCGCGCGACGGGATCGGCCCACGCGTTGATCGTGTCCGCGGCGGAGCGGTACGCCCGAATCTTGAAGACGTTCTCGCCCTTGATCTCGAGGAGGTCCGCGATCTCCGCGAAGACCTGCGCGATCGGACGGTTATCCACGCGTCAGGCCGTCGCGCTCGACGGTATAGTCGAGCAGCCGGGCGCCGCCGGAGCCGAGCGCGTCGGCGATCGCGGCGCGCGTATCGGGCGGGCCGTAGCAGAACAGGCATCCGCCGCCGCCCGCGCCGCACACCTTCGCCGCGGTCGCGCCGGCCGCCATCGCCCGCGCGATGAGCGTCTCGATGCCGGGCGTCGTCACGCCCGGCGCCAGCCGCTTGCGGTTCTCCCATTCTTCCGCGATCGCCGCGCCGACGCCGTCCCAGTCGCCCTGCACGAGCCGCTCGCGCATCGTCGCCGCCGTGTCGCGGATGCGCTCGAAGCAGTCGAAGACATGGCGGTCGCCGTCGATGTGCTTCTTCGTGATCTCCCAGTTGTTCGTGCCCGAGTTGCGCGGCTCGCCCGTGTAGCAGAGGACGATCCTCCGCTCGAGCTCGCGGAAATCGATCGCCAGCGGAATGCGTCGGATGCCATCGACGTCGAGCTCGAGCGCGGCGACGCCGCCATAGAGCGCGGGCCGGTAGTCCTGCAGGCCGGTCGGAACCGCGATGGTCTGCGCCTCCACGTTCATCGCGATCTGCAGCAGCGCCTCCGGGTCGAAGTGGGTGCGGTTCCAGTCCGCGAGCGCGCCGCAGACCGCGACGTTCAGCGCCGACGAGCCGGCGATGCCCGCGCCTGCCGGCGACTGGGACGATGTCGTCAGCGTGATGCCGCGCGTTTCGAAGAAGTGGACCAGCAGCGAGAGCAGCCGCAGCTCGCGGCGATCGCGAAGCTCCTGCCAGCTGTCGGCTTCGACCGTCACGCCGGTGTCTTCCGAGCGAATGACGATGCGATCGTCGGAGCGCGATTCGAGCCGCGCGCGTGCGCGAAGGCTGATGGCCGCGTTGAGCGTCTGCGCGCCGGGATGGAAGAGGTAGAGGGGCCAGATGTCGATCGTCCCGCCCGCGAGATCGATGCGCATCGGCGCGGACGTCTCGATGACCACGCAGAAATTAAACCACGAAGATCACGAAGGGCACGAAGCTCGCCGAGTCGCGTGCTTCGTGGTTTAATGGCTTCGTGCCTCTTCGCCGCGAGATTGGCCAATTGCTGATTGGCAGCCTGCCCGCGACGACCATCACCCCGGAGATGCGATCGCTGGCGCGCGAGTTTCAGCTCGGCGGCGTCACGCTCTTCAAGCGCAACATCGAGGCGCCCGAGCAGGTCGCGGAGCTCAGTCACGATCTTCAGTCCCTGTCATCGGGCCTGCCGCTCTGGGTGGCGGTGGATCAGGAAGGCGGGCGCGTCGCGCGCCTGCGCGCGCCGTTCACCGAGTGGCCCCCGATGGCGACGCTCGGGCGCAGCGGCGACGAGGCGCTGGCGCGGCGGTTCGCGGCGGCGCTGGCGGCCGAGCTCAAGGCGGTCGGCGTGACGCTCGACTACGCCCCGGTGCTCGACATCCATACCAATCCGCGCAACCCCATCATCGGCGACCGCGCGCTCGGCGAGGATGCGGACACGGTGGCCAGGCTCGGCGCCGCGATCGTTCGCGGCCTGCAGGAGAACGGCGTGGCCGCCTGCGGCAAGCACTTTCCCGGCCACGGCGATACCGCGGTCGACTCGCACCTGGCGCTGCCGCTCGTCGAGCATCCGCCGGATCGCATCCGGCGCGTCGAGTTCGTGCCGTTCCGCGAAGCCATCCGCCACGATGTCGCGTTCATCATGACCGCACACATCCTGGTCCCGTCGCTCGACGAGCAATTGCCGGCCACGCTGTCGCCCACGATCGTTCGCGGCATGCTGCGCGAGGAGCTTGATTTCGACGGCGTCATCCTCAGCGACGACCTCGAGATGAAAGCCATCGCCGATACGTACACCGTTGCCGACGCCGCGGTCCAGGCCATCGCGGCCGGCTGCGACGGCGTGCTCGTCTGCCGCGCGCTGAGCGAGGAGCGGTCACGCGACGCGGAGGTGCACGGCCAGGTCCTCGAGGCGCTGGTCCATGCCGTCGAGGACGGACGCATCCCCCACAAGCGCGCCGAAGACGCGCTCGCGCGCAACCGCCGGGCGAAGGAGCGCTTCCTCGCGGCGCCGGTCGCGCCCGGGCGCCAGCCCGGCCTTCGCCACGTGCTGGGCAACGACGCGCATCGCCGCATCGCCGACGAGATGTCACGCTTTCTCTGATCCGTTCGGCAGTGGGCACTGGGCAGTGGGCATTGAGCCTTGGGCATGAGCCTTCCGCTGTGCTGAAGCCACCAGCGGTCGCGCCTGGCGCGCGCATCGCGGTCGTGTCGCCCGCAAGTCCCTTTTCGCGGGAGGAGTTCGACCGGGGCATCGCGGAACTGCGCCGTCTTGGCTTCGAGCCCACCTACGACGAGGACGTGTTTGCCCGGACGGGGACGTACCTGTCGGGTGCGGCGGAGGTGCGTGCCGCGGCGTTCGCGCGAGCCTGGTCCGACCCGACGATCGCCGCGCTGATCGCCGTACGTGGCGGGTACGGCAGCGTGCAGATGCTGCCGCTGCTCGACCCGGACATGATTCGGAAGACGCCGAAAGTGTTCATCGGCTACAGCGACAACACCTCCATCCTGTCGTGGCTGACGTGCCACTGCGGCATCACCGCGCTGCACGGCCCGATGATCGAAGGGCGGCTCGCAAAGGGCTCGGCAGGGTTCGACGCCGAGTCGCTGCTGGGGTTCATGCAGAACGGTGCGGGGCGCACGCTGTCGCCGGAGGGTCTCTCGGTGGTTCGCGGCGGGGAAGCGGTGGGCCCCTTGTACGGAGGCACCATCACCCAGCTGTCCGCGTCGCTCGGCACCCCGTACGCCTTCGATCCGCCCGCCGGTTGCGTGCTGTTCCTCGAGGACGTCAACGAGCGCCCGTACAGGCTCGACCGGATGCTGACGCAGCTCCGGCTCGCGGGTATCCTGTCGCGCGCCCGCGCGATGGTCTTTGGCGAGATGCGCGGCTGTGACGAGGCCAACGGGCAGACGTGCGCGCTCGACGTCGTCCGCGCCTTTGCGCACGAGTGCGAAGGTCCCGTGATCACCGGCTTTCCCTCCGGCCACACGACCGGGCCGTGCTGGACGTTGCCGCTCGGCGTGCGCGTGCGCGTCGTCACCGCGCCCAGGCCTTCCGTGGCCATCGAGGAGGCACCAGTTGAGTAACGCCCGGATCCACCTCATTGGCGTCTGCGGCACCGCGATGGCGACGCTGGCCGCGCTGCTCAAGCGCCGCGGCCACGACGTCAGCGGCTCCGATCAGAACATCTACCCACCGATGAGCGATTTCCTCATCGGCGAGGGGATCGCCATCATGACGGGTTACGCCGCCGGGCACGTGGGCGCCGACGTGGACCTCGTGGTCGTCGGCAACGCCATCTCGCGAGGCAACCCGGAGCTCGAGAGCGTGCTCGAGCGGAAGATCCGCTACTGCTCGCTGCCCGAGGCCATTCGCGATCACTTCCTCTGGGGCGCCCGCTCCATCGTCATCGCCGGCACGCACGGGAAGACCACGACGACGTCGCTGACGGGGTGGTTGCTGACGCATGGAAGACTGGACCCGACGGTGCTGATCGGCGGGATTGCGTTGAACTTCGACGGAGGTTCGAGTTACCGCATCGGGAGCGGACGCGACTTCGTCATCGAAGGTGACGAATACGACAGCGCGTTCTTCGACAAGACCGCGAAGTTCCTGAAGTACCTGCCCGACGTCGCGGTGATCAACAACGTCGAGTTCGATCACGCGGACATCTACGCCGACCTCGACGCCGTGCTGCTGGCGTTCCGGCGCCTGTGCAACCTGGTGCCGCGCAATGGCCTGCTGCTGCTCGGCGCGGACAGCCCGCATGCGGCCGGCCTCGCACAGCACGTGGTCAGCCCGATGGAAACATTCGGAACGGCGGACAGCGCGGACTGGCAGGCGACGGACATCGAATCGGCCGACGGCCTGACGCATTTCAAGCTGCGCCGCCGCGGCGAGCCGTTCGGGCGCTTCGCATCGCCGCTGCTCGGCGTGCACAACGTGCGGAACGCGGTCGCGGCCATCGCCGTTGGCAGCCATGTGGGGATAGGCGCAGCGGATCTCGCGGACGGCCTGCGCGCGTTCAAGGGGATCAAGCGCCGTCTCGAGATCGTGGGTACCGCGGCGAGCGTGACGGTCCTGGACGACTTCGCGCATCACCCGACGGCCGTTCACGAAACGCTGGCGGCGTTGCGCACGGGTTACCCCGACCGCCGCATCTGGGCTGTCTTCGAGCCGCGCTCCGCCTCGTCCTGCCGGCGCGTGTTCCAGGACGACTTCGCGCGCTCGTTCGGCGGCGCCGACGAAGTGGTGGTCGCCGGGGTGTTCCGATCGTCGCTGCCCGAATCCGAGCGGCTCTCCGCCGAGCAGCTCGTGGACGACCTGCGCGCGCGGAAGCAGCATGCGCGCTACATTCCCGCCGTCGACGACATCGTCCGCACGGTCGCGGAGGAACATCAGCCCGGCGACGTCGTGGTGCTGATGTCGAACGGCGGCTTCGGCGGCATTCACCGGAAGCTGTTGACGGCGCTGGGCGCGTGACGGTGGCCGGCGTCCGGCTTGCCCCGGGCGGAGCCGAAGGGGATCCGGGATCCGGGATCCGGATAGTGGATGCGGGCGATGCGGCGGTGTTGCTCGAGCTCGAGGCGGCGATCGACCCCTCCGTGAACGCGCGCGCGATTGCGATTGCCGCGGCGGTCGCGGTCGAAGGGCGCGCCGGCGTTCGCGACGTCATCCCCACCTATCGGTCGGTCGCCGTGCACTTCGATCCGCTCGTCGCGGACGTGGACGGCCTGCGCGACCTGCTGCGTCGCGCAGCGAATTCGGCGGCGGCGGCGACGGACGGCGCGCTCGTGGAAGTTCCTGTCGCGTACGGCGGTGAGCACGGCCCCGACCTCGACGAGGTGGCGACGTTCGCGAAGCTGTCGCCCGCGGCCGTGATCGAACGGCACTGCGCCACCGAATACCGCGTGTTCATGCTCGGATTCCTGCCGGGGTTCGCCTACATGGGGAGCGTGGACGACTCGATCGCCGCGCCACGCAAGGCGACGCCCCGCACGCGGATTCCTGCCGGGAGCGTCGGAATCGCGGGCCGGCAGACCGGAATCTATCCTCGGCAATCGCCCGGCGGCTGGCAGCTGATCGGGCGGACCGGCCTGCAGGTGTTCGATCCGTTCCGCTCGCCGGCGTCACTCTTCGCGCCGGGCGACCGCGTTCGTTTCGTGGCCGCAGCGGGGATCGGGGATCAGGGATCAGGGATCAAGAACATCGGAGCGCTTGACGCCCGAGTCGAAGCTCTTGATCCCCGATCCCCGATCCCTGATCCCCACCGTCGCGTCACCGTCATCAAGCCAGGCCTCTTCACAACCATCCAGGATCCCGGCCGCTGGGGCCACCAGGATCGCGGCGTGCCGGTCGCCGGCCCGATGGACCGCCGCTCGTATCGCCTTGCCAACGCGCTCGTGGGCAACCCGCCCGGCGCCGCGGCGCTCGAAGCCACGCTGCTCGGCCCCGAATTGCGAATCGAGCAGCCGGCGCGCGTGGCGATTGCGGGCGCCGATCTCAGCGCGTCGATCGACGGAAGCGCGCTCGCCGCCGACTCGATGCGTGCGTGCGGAGCGGGGAGCGTGCTCCGGTTTGGCGAGCGCCGCCACGGGACGCGCGTCTACATTGCCTTCGACGGCGGCATCGACGTGCCGCTCGTGCTCGGGAGCCGCGCCACGACCGTTGTGTGCGGTCTGGGCGGCGTCGACGGGCGGGCGATGAAGGCCGGCGACCGTCTGCAACTGGGGGAGTCCATGCAGCCAGGGGGCAAGGCTTCAGCGTTTGCCCCACAGGTGATTGAAGGCGGTGCCCGCGTTCGCATCATGCGCGGCCCGCAGGACGGATACTTCAACGACTCCGCGCTCGACCTGCTGCAGCGCACGCGCTTCACCATCTCACCGCAATCGGATCGCATGGGATATCGGCTCGTCGGGTCCGAAAGGACCAGGCTTACGATGCAGGGCGGGCCGGGTCCTTTTGGACCGGGCGCCATGATTTCCGACGCCACCTTCATCGGCGGCCTGCAGATACCCCCCTCAGGCGAGCCGATCCTCCTCATGGCCGACCGGCAGACGACCGGCGGCTACCCGCAGATCGCGACGGTCATCACCGCGGACCTGCCGCTCGCCGGGCAGCTGGCGCCAGGCGACTGGATCGAGTTCGCGCTCTGCACGCGCAACGAGGCCATCGTCGCGCTGAGGGAACAGGAAGAGGCGCTGCGTGCCGTTTGATCGGCCGCAGGAGCAGGTACCGCTCGCGCCGTTGACCACGCTCGGCCTCGGCGGCCACGCGCGGTGGTTCGCACGGGCCACGAGAGTAGAGCACGTGCTTGCCGCGCACGGGTGGGGTCCCGCGCACGGCCTGCCGTTATTCGTGCTTGGCGGCGGCAGCAATCTGGTCGTCTCCGATGACGGGTTCGACGGCCTGGTGCTCCAAGTCGCCATCACCGGCATCAAGGCGGCACTCCGCGGCGAGGACATGCTCGTGTCGGCCGGAGCGGGGGAAGCGTGGGACGGGCTCGTCGAGTTCGCCGTCACGCGGGGCCTCGCCGGCATTGAATGTCTATCGGGAATTCCAGGGACCGTCGGCGGCACGCCAATCCAGAACGTCGGTGCGTACGGGCAGGAAGTGGCATCCGTCATCGAATGGGTCGACACGGTCGATCGCGTCAAGCAGGGAACCGTTCGATTGTCTCGATCGGACTGCGGCTTCGCCTACCGCACGAGCCGGTTCAAGCAGCAGGACGCGGGGCGCTTCATCGTCTGCGAAGTCGCGTTCCGGCTCCGGCCCGGCGCATCACCGACGGTGACGTATCCCGACATCATCGACTATCTTTCGAAGCACTCCAACGGATCGCCCGATGTGCGCGCCGTCCGCGAGGCTGTGTTGAACGTCCGCCGCCGAAAGGGCATGGTGATCGACGCCGCGGACCCAGACACTCGAAGCGTCGGCTCGTTTTTCATGAACCCGGTCGTCGATCGCGGCACCTTCGACAGGATCGTGGCCGACTTCGCGAGCGGCGCGGACTCTTCCGCCTCCGCTGAAGCTTCGGCCGACAAGTCGGGTCCGCGCATCCCACATTATCTGATGGAGAATGACACGGTGAAGATTCCCGCCGCGTGGCTCATCGAGCAGAGCGGCTTCGCCCGCGGTCACCTGGACGGCCGCGTCGGCCTGTCAACGAAGCATCCACTCGCGATCGTCAACCGCGGCGGTGCGACAGCCCGCGATGTCATCCGGCTGGCGCGGAGCATCAAGCGCGCGGTCATCGATCGGTTCGGTGTGGCGCTGCGGCCGGAACCGGTCTTCGTCGGGTTCGACGATGACCCGGATGTGCAGTACCTGCGAGGGTAGATGTCGACTCTGCTGATTGAGGGCGGCCACCGCCTTGGCGGCCGTGTGGCGGTCGAGGGCAACAAGAACGCCGCACTGCCGCTGCTGGCGGCGTGCCTGCTGACCGAGGACGAGTGCGTCCTCAACAACGTGCCGCGCATCGGCGACGTCGAGGTGATGGCGCGCCTGCTGCTCGACCTCGGCGTCGAGGTCGACGGCATCGGCACGACGACCCTGAGGATTCGCGCGAAGCAGGTGAAGACGCACGCGCCGGATCGGTCGCTCGTCGGCCGCCTCCGCGGGTCGGTGCTGCTGCTCGGGCCGCTGCTCGCGCGCACCGGCCGTGCGCACATCGCGCCGCCCGGCGGCGACTTTCCGGCGCGGCGGACCATTTCGACGCACCTGGGCGCGCTGCAGGCGATGGGCGCGCGCATCGTCTCCGGCGACGATCATTTCCTCGAGGCGCCCGACGGCCTCAACCACGCGTCGATGTATCTCGACGAGGCGTCGGTGACGGGCACCGAGACCGCGCTGCTCGCCGCCGCCAGCGCGCCGGGCACGACGGAAATCCGCCATGCCGCCACCGAGCCGCACGTCGTCGAGCTCTGCGAATTCCTCTCGACGATGGGCGCCGGCGTCACGGGGATTGGCAGTTCGAAGCTGCGCATCGAAGGCGTCGAGCGGCTGCACGGCGGGGAGCACCGGCTTGGCGGCGATTACATCGAGGCCGGGAGCTGGGCGGTCATTGCCGCCATCACCGGCGGCGAGATCGTCATCGACGGGGCGCGCGAGGAGGACATGGAGGTCGTGGGATCGGTCCTCAAGCGGATGCACGTGCAGTGCGGGATGCGCGGCGGCACGTTCGAGGTGAAGCCGTCGAGGCCGAAGGCGGTCCGGCGCATCACGACCGGCCTGTGGCCGGGGTTTCCGAGCGACCTCGTGAGCCTGGTGACGGTGCTGGCGACGCAGGCCGAAGGGCGGACGCTGGTGCACGACTGGATGTACGAGCTCCGGCTGTTCGCGCTCGAGCAGATGAGCGGCATGGGCGCGGACATGTTCCTCGCCGACGCGCACCGCATCATCGTCACCGGCCCGACGCGGCTGCGCGGCGGGCGGATGCTCGACACGCGCGATCTGCGATCCGGCATGTCGCTGATCGCAGCCGGTCTTGCGGCGGATGGCCAGACGCGCGTCGCGCCGCTGGAGACCGTCGAACGCGGCTACAGCCAGCTGGTGGATCGACTGAAGGCGCTGGGCGCCAAGATCGCGAAGGTCGAATGATGGATTCGGCCGACTGGCCGGGTATCAACTCGACTTCGCGAATCCGTACAGCGTCGCGGGGTTTTCGACGAGCATGCGACGACGCGTCGCGGCGTCTGGAGTCCAGACCGACAGCAGGTCGAACAACACCGCGTCGTTCGGCTTGCGGCCAGGCGTCTCGCTTGGGTGCGGCCAGTCGCTGCCCCATACCATCCGTTCTGGCGCCGCCTTGGCGAAAGCCTGCGCGATCTGCGTCGCCTCCGGGTAGGGCGGACCGACGCGCGTATTGAGATAGGCGCCGGAGAGCTTCACCCACGTCCGGCCACGCTCGATCAGATCGCGAACAATTCGATGGGACGGGTGCTCCACGCCCGCCGGGAGCGGCGGGCGCCCCAGGTGATCGAAGACCATCGACGACGGCAAGCGCCGCAGCAACGCCTCTTGCGCGACGATCTGCTCCCCGAGAATGCCGAACTGCACGTGCCAGCCAAGGTCGGCGACACGCCTGGACAGTGGTTCAACCATATCGAACGTGACGACCGACGCGGCAGGGTCGCTCACGCTGAAGCGGATGCCGCGGATGCCCGCGTCGTGAAGCCGCTTCAATTCGGCATTCGTGACGGTCGGATGGAGAACCGCGACGCCGCGGGCGTTCGGCCCGAGCTGCCGGATGGCATCGACCGTCGCATCGTTCCTCGTCGCATAGTTGCGCGGCGTCACGATGACGACGCGCGTCGTGCCGATCCGCTTCTGCAGCAACCGGTACTGGGGAACCGCCGCGTCGGTCGGCAACGGTCGCGTGTCTCCCGCGTTCGCAACGATCGGGAAGCGGGCGGCATCGTAAATGTGCATGTGGCAGTCGCAGGCATTCGGCGGGGCCACAAGGGACGGTGATTCCGTGCCCACCGAGTTGGGCACGGCCGTTTGGGCATCCGCTTCGTGCGAGCGAGCGGCAAGGCCTGCCCCCAGCGCTGCGAGAGCAGTTCTCCCGAGAAAGGTCCGGCGTGCGATTGTCTCGTCGCTCATATGACCAAGGGCGGCATTGGGCCGCTGCAGGGCGGGACTCACGCCCGCCCTGTGGGCGATGGAACTAAGCGGTCGCAGCGGCGGCGAAACTGCGCACCGCGTCGGCTTCGCTGTCGAAGGTATCGAACACGGTCAGCAGCTTGGCGATCGCCAGCAGGTCCTGGAGCCGGCCTGTCAGGTTCAGCAGCTTGACCTGTCCGCCGTTGTTCTTGGCGGTCACGAACGACGCGACCAGCGCCCCGAGCCCCGAGCTGTCCATGTAGGAGACGCGTCCCAGGTTCAACACGATGTTCTTCCGCTCCTGGAACACCAGGCTGTGGATCTTGTCCTTCAGCAGCGTGTCGCCGTCGCCGAGCACCATTTTCCCGTCGAGGTCCAGAACGGTCACCGAGCCAACGACGCGCTCCTGAATGGTCATATCCCTCTCCTGCGGTCCGTGAGTGGCGTGGAAGTGGATTGAGAGAGGCGGATTATAGCCGTTCGCTATAATCCGCGCACGCCATGGCAGATGCGCGCCTCGAAGTCTCCGACGCGCAGGGTCGGCGGGTCGTCCCGCTCGACAAGCCGGCGTTCACCATCGGACGGCGGTCGGCGAACGACCTGCAGCTGACCGGCACCGACGTCTCCCGGGACCACGCCGAGATCCTGCGGAGCGACGGCCAGTACCTGGTCCGCGACCGCGGGTCGCGCTGCGGCACCTACGTGAACGGCGCGCAGGTCACCGAGAAGCGGCTGTCGCACGGCGACCGGATCCAGGTCGGCCGGACGGCCGGCGCCCAGCTGCTGTTCCTGCTCCACGACAAGTCGGCGGACACGGGCTCCCGGAGCGGCGCGTCGGGCATCGTCGGCGGGTTCCGCCAGGTTGCGACGCTGCTCGAGGCGTTGCGCGCCCTGGGCAGCAGCCGCGTGCTCGACGAAGTGCTGACGCTCGTGATGGACGCGGCCATCGACCTGACCGGCGCCGAGCGTGGCTTCGTCATGCTGGCCAACGAGCGCGGCGAGCTCGAGCCGAAGCTCGCGCGCATGCGCGGACACATGTCGCTCGGCGGCGTCCGCTTCGACACGAGCCGCAAGATTCCCGAGCAGGTCTTCGCCACGGGCAAGGAGCTGGTGATCGCGGACCTGCCTGAAGGGAATCTCGCCGATGCGCACCTTGCCACCATCGCGCACGGCATACGGCACGTGCTCTGCGTGCCGTTGCTCCTCGTGCGGTACGTGGATCAACCAGGTGCGCCCATCGAGTCGCGTCCGACCGGCGTGCTGTATCTCGACAGCCGCGAGAAGGGCACGCTGCTCTCGCAGGCCACCAGGGAGGCGCTCGAAACGCTGGCCGCGGAGGCGGCCGTTGCCATCGAGAACGCGCAGCTGTATCGCGAGTCGGTCGAGAAGCGGCGGATCGACGACGAGCTGCGCATCGCCTCGCAGATCCAGCAGGCGCTGCTGCCCAGGTCACGCACGCGGGGAAGCTTCTACGACGCGAGCGGCACCTCCATCGCGTGCCGCGCCATTGGCGGCGACTTCTTCGAGTACATCGATCTGCCGGACGGCAGCTTCGGTTTCGCGCTGGGCGACGTGTCCGGGAAGGGTCCGCCGGCCGCGCTGCTCACGGCGATGCTGCAGGGGATGTTCTCGACGCAGGCGTTCGCGCCGGTCGAGCCGGCCGAGATGATGACGCGCGTCAACCGGGCGCTCCTCGCGCGCGGCATCGAGAGCCGCTTCGCGACGATCTTCTATGCGATCCTGCGGGCCGACGGGCGGCTCACGTACTGCAACGCCGGGCAGAACCCGCCGCTGCTGTTCAGCGCCTCCGGCGTCCGGAAGCTCGAAACGGGCGGGATGATCGTCGGCCTGTTCCCGTACGCCTCCTACCAGCAGGAGGACCTGCGGCTCGCCGCCGGCGATGCGCTCGCGATTTTCAGCGACGGCGTGTCCGAGGCGCTCAACGGCAGCGGGGAAGAATACGGCGAGGCGCGCATCCAGGACGCGGTGGCGCCGAACTGGCTCGAACCGAGCGACGCGGTGCTGCAGGCGCTGCTCGAGTCGGTGCGCGGCTTCGCGCAGGGCGCGCCGCAGAACGACGACGTGACCGCGCTCATCGTCCGCTACACGCCGAAGCAATCGTAGGGGCGCGATCGTAGGGGCCGACCTTCAGGTCGGCCCTACGCGGGCTTCGCTTTCAGCACCCCAATCTGGACGAGCATGCCCGTGAAATCGTAGATGCGGCGCTCGTGCACGATCAGGCCGTCGGCGACGCGGCAGACGATCACCATCGGGACGAGTGCGGGACGGCCGCTCGGCGCCATGCCCATGAGCCCGCCCGTGTCGGTACCCGACAGGGTTCCCACCTGGACGACGTGATCGCCGTCGATGATGAGCTCCTCCTGAGTCAACTCGAGGTCGGGAAATGCGTCGAAGAAGGTGCCGAATACGTGGGCGATCGCGTCGCGGCCCTGATGCGTGCCGCCGAGCGGACTCTCGACCACGCACGCGTCCGAGTACAGCGAAGCCAGCGCTTCGGCGTCGTGATCGCCCTGGGCAGCAGCGCGCCTGGAGAACAGCGAAACGACCTCTTCACGCGTCATGACGCGCGAATTCTGCCACGAACCGAACGACCTGGCATCGCAATAACGCACGGGCGCGACCCGCCCGCCCTTTGGGCTAGTGCGCCGTTCCAGCGGCGCGCGGCTCGATCGAAATATCGCGCACCGGCGACGTGATGATGCGCTGGTCCCCCGCGAAGATCTCCATCCGCAGGCCGATCCCAATCCATCCGACCTTCAGCAGGCTCCCGCCGAAGCCTGACCCGTCCACGCGCGCGGCAATCGCGTCAGGAAAGAACTGGCCGCCCTGCACGACGACGGACGTCCCGCGCGTGACGATGATGCGGTACTGCGAGTTGCGTGTCCGGATGGTGATCGTCGTCAGTGGCTCGACGTCGCGCAGATCGACACCGGCCATGTCCGCGGTTTCGTCCGCGAAGCCGTCGAGCGTCGCGACGCGCGGCACCCACGCATCGGACCTCAGGCTCAGGATGGTAGACGAGTCCTTCACGCCGCTTCGGAAATTGTACGTCGTTTGCGCTGCCGTGGCTAAGCGCGGCGGTGGGCGATCGCCCGAGGCGACGCGCCCGCGCCATCGATGCGCACGACCCGCAGCACCTCTTCGACCGTCGTCAATCCCTGTCTGATCTTGCTTGCCGCGTCGTCGCTCAGCCATTGCATGCCGTCGGCCGTCGCGGCCGCGCGCAGCTCTGCTTCGCCCGCGCCGCCGCGGATCAACTCCTTCAACCTGGTCGTCAGCCGGAGCAATTCGAAGATGCCGACGCGCCCTCGATAGCCGGTCTGGCTGCACGAGGGACATCCGCGCCCGCGCGTGAACTCGCCGTGCGGGTCGAGCCCCAGCTTCTCGACCGCCGCCGGTGAAGGCTGATACCGCACGCGGCAGTGCGGACAGACCAGCCGGGCGAGACGCTGCGCAACCACCAGGTTGGTGACCGAGGTGATCATCAGCGGCTTGACGCCGATGTCGAGCAGCCGATCGAGGGCCTCGAGCGTGCCGTTGGTGTGCAGCGTGGTCAGCACGAGGTGCCCGGTGAGCGCCGCCTGGAACGCGATCTCCGCGGACTCCAGGTCGCGAACCTCGCCAATCATGATGACGTCGGGATCCTGCCGCAGAATCGCGCGCAGGTACTTCGCGAAGGCTGATGCAGCGCCTCGTCAACGACGGCGAACTGCGTGTCGGACAGGCCGAGGTCGAGCAGCGACGGCGCGGCCGACGATCCGAGCACGCGCAGCACGATCTTCTCGCCGTACTGCGTCGGCAGCGTCGAGACGCGCACGTCGATGGCGCCATCGCGCGACCGCGCCTTGATCCGTCCGTCCTGCGGGAGGCGCTGCTGCGCGATGTCGAGGCTCGCGAGCACCTTGATGCGCGAGAGCAGCTGCCGCTGCATCCAGACCGGCAGGTCGAGGTAGTCGCGCAGCATCCCGTCCACGCGCAGCCGGACGCGCACGCCGGTCGGACCGGGCTCGATATGGACGTCGCTGGCGTCGGCCTTGACGGCCGCGAACAGGATCTGGTGGCACACCGCGACGATCGCCGCCGCCTCGGCAGGCTGAGACGCCTCGTCTGCGGGCGCGAGATCGGTTTCGGCGAACACACGCGGTGCCGTGGAGATCTGCGCGTAATGCCTGTCGATCCCTTTCAGGATTTCGCGCCGGGTCGCCACGACCGGGTGCACGCGGCGGTCCGTGACCGACTGGACCGCGTCGATCGCATGGATGTCCTGCGGGTTCGCCATCGCGAGCACGAGCTTCCTGTCGGTGAGCTCCAGCGGAAGACACACGTACTTGCGGGCGACCGGCGGCGGCAGCAGCTTCAGCGCTTCCGGCTGGACCTGGACGGCGTCGAGCCGGACACGCGAGAAGCCGAGCGACTCGCTCAGCGCGCTGGCGACGACGTCTTCGGGCAGGCGGCGCTCCACGGTGAGCACGTGCCAGAGCGCAACATTCCTGGCCTTGGCGCTCGCTGTCAGCAGGTCGAGCTCGCCGTGCGCGAAACCTGCCGGACGGCCGGTTCGTTCGAGTTCCTTGCTCATGCTGAGGGGGCATGCGCATCATAACGGACGGATCAAGGGCGCGACAGGCGTCGCGATAAATGTCACGAAAAGTCTGCGTGCAGGACGACTTCCCGCCAGCGCTCTCAGGGCTGCGGCGGCGCGGGGGCCAGGGTACCCGGTATCGGCTGCGCGGGCTGCGGCTGCTGACCGGGGGACTGCGCGGGCGGCGCCGGCTGCGGAGCGACCTGCACCGGCGGGGGCGGCAGCGGCGGCACCGTGACCGGCGGTGTCTGGATGATCGGCAGGTCGATGAGCGGCGAGTTGGCATCGCTGCTCACGCGGAACGGACGCAGGTCGTCTTCGCTGAGATCGAGCACGCGGATGATGTGCGGGGTCAGCGTCAACACGACGTCGGTCTGCACGGTTTCCTTGCGGTTGTGCGCGAAGAGGCGTCCCACGCCCGGGATGTCGCTCAGGCCGGGAATCCCCTCGAGGACCATTCGCTCGTCGTCACGAATCAGCCCGGCGAGCAGGTTGGTTTCCCCGTCGCGAAGCCTGATGGCCGTGGTGATTTCGCGGTTGCCGAAGGTCGGCAGCCCGCCGAACCCCGTTCCCAGCTGGCTCGTGACGACCACCTTCAGCGCGAGCGAGACGTCGTCATCGTGGTGCGTCCGCGGGGTGATGTCGATGTTCACGCCGATGTTCTGATACTGGAACGACGTGATCGGCTGCTGCTGCACGCCGCCGGTCGCAATCGGGGCGAACGTCGTCACCGGGACCGGCACCTGCTCGCCGAACCTGGCCTGCGCCGCCACCCCTTCCGAGGTCCGCAGCTGCGGGTTGGCGAGCGTGCGGGTATTGGCGTCGCTCTTCAGCAGCCGGTAGTAGAGCGCCGGCAGCTGGGTCAGGATGATGTCGGATTGCGAGAGGTTGGTCAGGTCCTGAAGCGTCAGCTTGTCGCGGTTCACGTCGACGACGCCGTTGATCCCGACGGTCCCGGACGAGGTCGGGCTGGCAAACTGCAACCCGTATTCGAGCAGCTTGGTCCGGTTGACCTCGAGCAGTTGGACGTCGATCACGACTTCGGGGCGCGCCTTGTCGATGGCCTGGATGATTCGGCCCGCCGCCGACACGCGCTCCGGCGTGTCCTTGATCGTCAGCGCGTTGTTCGCCGTCAGCGGCGCAATCCGCCGCGCGTCCACGACGATGCGCAGCAGGTCGATCGTCTCCTTGAGATCCGCGTTGCTCAGGTAGAAGGTGCGGACGACCTCTTCCTCGTACTCGCGCCGTTTGCCGGCGTTGTCGGGGATCACCGTGACGGTTCGCTGTGCCGTGACCTTGTAGAAGTTGCGCGTCGCGGCGGAAACGGCGGCGAGCGCCTGGTCGAGCGTGACGTTGCTCAAGTCGATCGTGATGCGGTCGTCGCGGAACGTCGGGTCGAAGACGATGTTGACGTTCGCGAATCGCGCGATCACGGTGTAGACATCGCGCACGCTGGCGTCGCGGAACACGAGTGAGGCTGGCAGGCGCACGTCGGACGGGAGGTCGAGTCCCGGCGGCGACAGGGTCTGCGACCTGTCGATCAGTGTTTCCAGCTGCGTCTTCCCCTCGCGGCCGATCACGACCCTGTTGCGCAGCTGCGTGCGGATGTTGCGCAGCGCGTCGTCGACGTCGCCGCTGCCCGGGTTCATTTCAGCCGCGATCTGGTATTCGACCAGCGCCTCGTCGAGCTTGCCGGTGGCTTCGAGCCTGCGGGCGCGCGTGAGGTGATCCTGTGCGGCGCGCAGCTTGGCGCGCTGCAGCGAGACCTGCAGTGTTCGATCGTCGGGGTGTCTGCGGAGGGCCGCGGTGTATTCGGCGACGGCGCGATCGTAATCCTGCCCCAGCTCGGCGAGCTGTCCGGAGCGTAGCGTGCCCGTCGTGGCGCACCCGGAGAGGGCGATGGTGAGCGCCAGGAGCGCCGCCAAACGGCTTGCCCTGAGCGCGGTCGAAGGGCTAGTTGTGTGTGCCATCAGTGATCACATCGACGCCTCGAGGAATCCTGAATGCAAACTCCCTATCGGATATTCCCCGATTTTCCTTCAAGTTGTTGAAGACGAGCGTCGATTCGCCCCCTTCCCGGTCGCGGGTCGTCAGGGCGCGCATCTGGAGGGAGGTGGGGTCGACGGCTATCACCAGGTACTCGTAATCCGGCTCGCTGCGACGGGGCGTCAGCTTCAAGGCAAGCGTGCCGGGGATCGTCGAATTGGCGTAACTCGCTGAAAAATCCCGGACGATGTCCCCTTTGCCCGCGAGGAAGAGCGCCGGCGTGGTCGCCTGATCGTCGGCCGGGACGTTGCTGACGATCACCTGCTTGTCCTGCGGAATGTACGAATAGATCTTCACGCCGTCCGAGACGAACTCCTTCTTCTCGGGCGCCGTGTAGGTCCAGTGCATCCGGCTTGGCTTCTTCACGAGGACTTGACCGCGCTCCTGTGTCTGCGTCTTCAGGACGCCGCCGCGGTAGTTGTGGACGAAGTCGGCGGAGAAGTCCTTGATGCCCTTGTAACGCTGCTGAAGCGATCGGGCGAGCGCCTCGGGGGCCGGCTTCTGCTGTGCATCCGTGGCCGCCGCCGTGGAGCAGACGGCGAACGCGATCAGGAATAGTCGAGCTGGGGTCGATCGAATCACTCAACCCGAGGATAACAGGATTACTGCGGGGCACGAGCAAGCGATGGGGATACGGATGAGATACGGTAGCGCTGCCCCGGCGCGTAGAGGCTGGCCGCGTAGACCGGTTCCGAAGGTCGCGCGTCGCGGTCGAACCAGATCAAATTCACGCCCCGCTCGAGGATCTGCACGTGCTCGCGGCCGCGAAGCACGTGGCCGAAGCCCGCCCGCCTGAAGGTGTCGGAGGGGAGCCACGACTCCATGCGGACCGTGAACGGATCGCCGAGCAGCCGGAAGTCCTGGCGGAACGGATACTCCCCAGATCGCGTGATCGCGGGCGCTTCGCTCGTGATTCCGGCAATGAGTTGATACGCGGGGGCGGGTCCGCCTTCGGGGGAACCCTTGCTGCTTGTGGCCGGAACGTGACCGCGCGTCAGCATCTCGAGCGCGGCTCGCACGAGGTCGGGGTCCAGGTGCTCCTCGCGCGGCGGCGTGAGGACGCACAGCACGTACGGCGTCCCGGCCGGCAGCCGGGCGATCGCATCGAGCAGATCCGGCGACGCGCGGACGGGGTCCGGCTGGATAGGAAAGAGCGCGCCGAACGCGGCGACGACCTCGCGCGCCGAGTACGAGTCCAGCACGATGTCCCGCGAGATGGCTTCGTTGTCGCGGACGAGAAACGGGAAATGCAGCTCGACGTCCGGGAGGCGCACCCACGGGACGTCGCGGCGCTCCCAGCGGCTGTAATAGAGCAGCGCGTTCTCGACCTGCCAGTTCAGATTGGTGACGAGTACGCCGCTTTGCGGATTGACGCCGAGCGCCAGGCGCGTCACGAGCGTGTCGGCGCGCCGGTCGTCGTGCCGATCGATTGCGGGCCACGTGTCCCACGCGCGCCAGCCGGCGTAAGCGAGCACGAGCACAGTGGCAATGAGTAGTGGAGGGCGGGTCCTTTCCGCCTTCGCCAAGGCGGGTCGCTCAGCGACCCGCCAGTCAGCGCTGGTTGGGCAGACCGCTTCGCGGTCTGCCGCGGCGGACTCGCCGAAGCGCGAAGCGCGGAGGTGGTCGGACCCGCCAAATGGCGAGAGCGCAACCCCCGCCATGAACGCCGTGAACAGATGGCTCGGCAGGTAGAAGACGTGCGTGTCGCCGACGTTGTACGTGAACGCGAAGATCGTGTTGATCGCATACGCGAGCATGGCGAGCACCGCCCACGACCGTGAGATCGTCCACAGGCGGACGACGCCGAAGACGGCGAGGACCAAGCCGATGATGCCGAACTGCTGGCGCGCGTCGAACCACCACATGCCCACGCGGCCGGCCAGTTGATCGCCGCGGACACCCATCACCATCGATTCGCGCCAGTCCGCCTTCGTCGTGTCGAACCAGAACGTCGCGAGCCGGTCGCTCCATGAGGCGGGACCGTTGAGCAGATGCGCCGTCGACATCAGGTTCGGCCAGTATTGCAGCGCGCCCGCCGCGGCCATCGCGGCGGCCATCCCGATCACTGCCGGCGTGAACAGCGCGCGCCGATCGGGGGTCACCTGCAGGAGGAAGATGGTGAAGGGGACCAGCAGCAGGATCATCGAGAGGTGATTGCCGAAACCGAGCGCGTAGACCGCGAAGAAAAGCGCCAGCCGCACGCGAGTCGGGCGGGCTGCGTAGGCGTGCAGCGCCAGGCAGCAGGCAAGGACGATCGCGAGGTGCAGCGTATAGACCTCCGCGATGATCGCCTGGCTCCAGAACGTGTACGAGAAGGCGAGCAGCAGGCCCGCGGCGACGCCCGCGGCCAGCGAATCGGCAACCAGCGCGCAGAGGAACGTCAGCAGGCCGACGGCGGCCGCGCCGGCGATCGCGGAGAAGAGGTTGAGGCCGCGCGCGGGATTCGCAACGCTCACGGCGCCGACGAACGGACGCGCGAGGTCGTAGTAGAGCGG
>DASQAX010000483.1:0-25883 GCA_035635535.1 Vicinamibacterales bacterium
CAGGAGCCGATCGCGATGGTGTTCGGCGGCATGAACGGCCGGCGGTCGCTGGCCATCCAGGGGCAGATGCTGGATACGCGCGCGCCCGGCAACAATGACCAGCACCAGCGCCTTACCTTCTCCGCGATGTACGACACGTCGCTGCTCGTGGTCGATCGCCGGGGGCTGTCGAAGCGCCTGCTCGAGAACTGGGAGTACGGGCTCGTGTACACGTGGCAGACGGGCCTGCCTTACAGCGCGTTCGTCAACGGTGACATCAACGGCGACGGCAACGCGTTCAACGACCTCGCGCCGGATACGACGAGGAACCAGTACCGCCTGCGGTACCAGGGGTCGTTCGATCCGCGGGTGGCACGGCGCTTCCGGCTCGGCCGCTCACAGCAACTGCACGTGATCTGGGAAGCGTTCAACCTGACGAACCGGCCGAACTTTACGGCGGCCGACAACACGCTGTTCTGGCTGAATGGATCGTCGCTGGCGCCGAACCCGTTGTTCGGACGAGCGACGGCGCAGGCCGACGGCCGCGTCATGCAGGTTGCCGCGCGGCTCACCTTCTAACCGGCGACAGCCGCCGGCCGGGTTACGTAGCCCTCGTGCCCTTCGTGTTTGCCGTAAGGCCTTCGTGGTTGCCCCGCCCGTGCGAGGCGTTCCCTTCAGTGTTTCGGGAGTACTGATCGGAGAATCGAGTCGAACGCGCTCGACCGCCCCTGCGAGGCCGGTGGGGCTTGTGGCGGTGCCTGCGAGGCAGGCGCCTGCATCGGCGGGTTCAGCACCATGCGCGGCTGATCCAGCGGCTCACCGCACGTCGTGCGCACCAGCACCTGCAACGCCATCGCGCCCGCGCGGCGGCTGCCCGGCCGGCTGTTGATGTCCGCGAACGACCGCTGCGCTTCCACCGCCGACCTGAACGCCAGGCGCGGATGAATCTGGAGCGCTTCCTGGAGCCACATGCGCAGCGCGGACGCGGAGCCCGGCGCGCCGGGAACGGATGACGACTCGGTGGCGGTCACCACGAGGTCCGAGACGCCGCGCGGATACTCGTGCGCGCGCATCGGGCGCTGCAGGACGATCGACAGGATGAGCGCGCCCATCTGCGTGACGTCCGCCTGCTGATCGAATCGCGCGAGGCTCGCCGCGGGCGGCATCGCGAGGCCGAATTCCTTCCAGAGCACTTCGCGATTGCGCTGCAGCACCTCGAGGCCCGCGCCAAAGATGCAGTCGGTGAGCATGACGCGGCCGTCGTTGGTGAGCAGCACGTGCGCGGTGTTGATCGCGCCGTGCGCCAGGCCGCCGGGCCACGCGTGCAGCGACGCGACCGCGTTGATGACGAGCGAGGCGAGCTCGAGCATCGCCGATTCGGGGACGATTTCGCCTGTCGATTCCAGATGCGCGAGGAGATCGGACAGCCGTACGCCGGACGGGATGTCGCTGACGACCTGCAGGACGGAGCCGACGCGATCGACGCGGCGGACCGGCGCGAACGAACGGATATCGAGGTCGGCGTAGCGCGACGCGCGGCCGCGAATCGCCTGCTCGAAGACCGGTTGAGACGCCAGGGCCGGTGCGAGCTCGAGGATTTCGGTGATCGTCCGGCCGTCGGTCTCTATCCTCCGAACACCCAGCCCGTCGTCCAGCGAATAGGGTTCCCCCGGTGCGGCTCGTCTGACCACGGCGGTGCGGCCTGCAACCGGCGCACCGGGAAACGGTGGGCGAAAACGCCCGCGAATTTGCCAGTTTTCGTGTACGGTTTCCGGCCCGGCTTACAGATTGGTCACGCCTGTTACACTTCGAGCCGGTTCATGGTTCTCCTTCTCGGCATCGCCGCGGCGTCCGTCGTGGCGGTCCTGGCGTACTGGCTGGCCAGGGCGTCGGGACAGAGGCAGCTGGCCGAACAGCGCGCGTCGTTCGCCGCGGACCTGGCCGCGGCCAGGCGCGACAACGAGTGGCTCACGGGGCAGATCGAGCGCGAGCGGCAGGCGCTCGGCTCGATGCGCGAGGCCTTCCAGTCGCTGGCAGCCGATGCGCTCAATAACAACCGCGGCGCGTTTCTCGACGCCCTCGAATCGCGTCACAAGGCGTTCAACGAGATCGTGCAGCCGATCGCCGAGGCGCTGCAGAAGGTCGACGTCAAGCTCGCCGACGCCGAACGCGAGCGGCTCGAGGCGTACGCGCGGCTGACCGAGAAAGTCAGCGCGCTCGGCTCGACGGCCGACACGCTGTCGCGTGCGCTGCGCACGCCGGCGGTCCGCGGCCGCTGGGGCGAGATGCAACTGCGTCGCGTCGTCGAGATCGCGGGGATGCTGCGTCGCTGCGACTTCGACGAGCAGCCCGCGCTGGCCGGCGACAACGGGCGCCTCAGGCCCGACCTGGTCGTGCACCTCCCCGGCGGCAAGCAGGTCGTCGTCGACGCGAAGACGCCGCTCGAGGCGTTTCTCGACGCGCAGGAGGCGGCCGACGAGGAGACGCGCACGATCAAGCTGCAGGCGCACGCGCGCCAGGTGCGGGACCACATGGACAGGCTCGGCAGCAAGGCGTACTGGGAAGCGCTCGCCAGCGCGCCCGAGTTCGTCGTGATGTTCCTCCCGGGTGAAACGCTGTTCACCGCGGCGCTGCAGAACGATCTCGGCCTGATCGAGCACGGGTTGAGCCAGCGCGTGCTGCTGGCCAGCCCTATCACGTTGATCGCCCTGCTCACGACGGTCGCCCACTCCTGGCGGCAGGAGGCGCTCACCGAGAATTTCCGCGAGGTCGCCGCTCTCGGCCGCGAGTTGTACGACCGCCTGGCCACTTTCGCCGGGCACTTGAACGAGGTCCGAAAGCGGCTCGACGGCGCGGTCCAGTCCTACAACCAGGCGGCCGGCTCGTTCGAAGGGCGCGTGCTGGTGACCGCGCGGCGCCTGAAGGACCTCAACGTCACGACGGCCGAGGAGCTGCCGCCGGCGGAGTCGATCGACACGGTTCCTCGCGTTCTCAAGCAAATGGGGCTGATGGGACTGCCCGACGGCGCGACGACCGAAGACGTCGAGCCCGTTTAGCCGAAGCTGGCAGCGGGCAGCGGGCAGTAAAAAGCTCAAAACATATAATCGTCGGATGGAGTTTGACGCCGGGACATCGGCGCCGGCGGCACCGCTCGATTTCGTGCGCGAAATCGTGGCGGAAGACGTACGCAGCGGACGGCACGGCGGCCGTGTGCACACCCGCTTTCCGCCCGAGCCGAATGGGTACCTTCACATCGGCCACGCCAAGGCGATCTGCCTCGACTTCGGCGTGGCCAACGAGCTCGGCGGCCGCTGCAACCTCCGCTTCGACGACACGAACCCCACCAAGGAAGACGTCGAGTACGTCGAGTCGATCCAGGAAGACGTGCGATGGCTCGGGTTCGAGTGGACGGCGATGCTGTACGCCTCCGACTACTTCGAGCTGCTGTACACGTACGCGGAGCAGCTCGTGCGCGACGGCAAGGCGTACGTGGACAGCCTCAGCGCCGACGAGATTCGCGCGCACCGCGGGACGCTGACGGAACGGGGCACCAACAGCCCGTATCGCGACCGGCCGGTGGCGGAGAACCTCGACCTGTTCCGCCGGATGCGCGCGGGCGAGTTTCCCGACGGCGCGCACGTGCTGCGCGCGAAGATCGACATGGCGTCGCCGAACATCAACATGCGCGACCCGACGCTGTACCGCATCCGCCACGCGTCGCATCACCGCACCGGCGACGCCTGGTGCATCTATCCGACCTACGACTACGCGCATCCGCTGTCGGACGCGATCGAAGGCATCACGCACTCGCTCTGCACGCTGGAGTTCGAGGATCACCGGCCGCTGTACGACTGGTGCGTCGACTCGCTGGCGGGCACCGCGCGCGAGTTCAGGTCGCGCCCGCAGCAGATCGAGTTCGCCCGCCTGAACCTGAACTACACGATCATGAGCAAGCGGAAGCTGCTGGCGCTCGTGCAGCAGCAGCTCGTGTCGGGGTGGGACGACCCGCGCATGCCGACGCTTGCCGGCATCCGCCGGCGCGGCTACACGCCGGAAGCGGTGCGCGACTTCTGCGCGCGCATCGGCGTCGCCAAGAAAGAGAACGTCATCGACATCGCGCTGCTCGAGCACACCGTGCGCGAGGATCTCAACCGCCGCGCGCTGCGCGCGCTCGCGGTGCTGCGGCCGCTCAAGGTCGTCATCGAGAACTATCCGGAAGGGCGCGCCGAGGACGTCGACGCGGTCAACAACCCGGAGGACGCGTCCGCCGGGACCCGCCGCATCCCGTTCTCGCGCGTGCTCTACATCGAGCACGACGACTTCATGGAGACGCCTCCAAAGAAGTTCTTCAGGCTGTCGCCGGGCAGCGAGGTGCGTCTGCGCTATGCCTACATCCTGAAATGCGAGCGCGTCGTGAAGGACGCGTCGGGCGCCGTCGTCGAGCTGCGCTGCTCGTACGATCCGGAGTCGCTCACCGGCGCGACCGCGACACGGCGCGTGAAGGGGACGGTCCACTGGGTCTCGGCCGCACATGCCGTCGATGCCGACGTGCGGCTCTACGACCGGCTGTTCCTCTCGGAGGATCCGGGAGAAGGCGGCCGTGATGCCATCGAGGAGCTGAATCCGAATTCGCTGGCGACCATTGCGGGCGCCAAGGTCGAACCGGCGCTCGCGTCAGCGCCCGCCGGCGCGCGCTTTCAGTTCGAGCGGCAGGGGTACTTCTGCGTCGATCCGGATTCCCGGCCAGGCCGCCCGGTCTTCAACCGGACCGTCACGCTGAAGGATTCCTGGGCGAGGATTCAAGCGCGGACCTGACCACCTTCGCCAAGGCTCGCGGTTGGCGACTACGTCCGGTGGTGACGGGCGCACCACTCGGCCAGCTGCCTGGCGACCTTCATCGCCGCCGGCTCCGTCGACATCCGATCCGAAGGCCACGGCAGCCGCCACGTCCAGTTTTCGTCGTTCACCGTCGCGGGCTGGTTGATGCGATCGCGCCAGCCGAAGATGTCGCCGATCGGCAGGATGAGCGTGTCGGAGCCCGATGCGAACAGCGTCTCGAGCAGCGCCTCATGCACGGCGTGCGGCAGCGTCGGCGCATCGACCGCCGCGAGATCGTCGTCGGTGAGCAGCGTGCGCACCGACGGAATCGCGAGCACCGCCTCGCGCTCCTCGCGCGGAATGTCTTCCCACCAGATCTCCATCGGCTCGGTGTCGTGCGTGCCCGACGCGGCCACCGACACGGCAGGATACTCGACCGGATCCCGGAACGGCTGCCCGTCGGTGTGCCACTGACGCTCCCATCGGAACACCTTGTAGCCGGCGATCGACAACCGCGCGAGCGATGCGCGCACGAAGTCGGGGACGACGCCGAGATCCTCGGCGATGATTTCTGACCCCGGCTCCCTGAAAACGCTCAGCACGCGTTCGCCGAGCGCCTGCTGCGCGTCCTGCTCATCCGGGATGAATTGCGCGGAGCTGCCGTCGTGCGGCCGGAAGTACGTGCGGTAGAAGCCGACGAGATGATCGACCCGGTAGCCGTCGAAGAGGTCCGCGTTGCGGTGCGCGCGGTCGCGGAGCCAGTCGAAGTCGCGCTCCGCGAGCACGTCCCAGCGGTACACCGGGAGTCCCCAGTCCTGGCCCGTCTCGCTGAACGCGTCGGGCGGCACGCCCACCGACGCGTCCATGCGGAACTCGTCCTGACGCGCCCAGACGTCGGCGCTGTCGCCGCTCACCATGAACGGGAGGTCGCCGAAGAGGGCGACGTCGCCGGCGCGGCCCCGCGCCGCGCTCCACTGGTCGCCGGCGAGCCACTGCACGTACTGGCGGAACAGGATTTCGTCGGCGAGCTCCGTCCGTGCGCGGTCGAGCGCGTCCGTGCGCCGGCACCGCAGCGGCTCGGGCCAGTCGAACCAGGCGCGCTCGCCGTGCCGCGCGTGGAGCGCGCGGAACAGCGCGTAGTCGTTGAGCCACCACCCTTCTTCCGCGACGTACGCGCGAAACGCGTGGAATCGCCGCGTGCCGCCCGCGAGGTCCACGTCCCGGAACCGGGCGAAGCACCGGCGCAGCGCGATGTCCTTCAACGCCCGGACCTCGCCATACTGAATGCGCGCGGCGACACGGACGGCGTCGAGCCGCGCGCGCAGCCCGGGCTCGAGCGCCTCCTCGCCGCCGGTCTCCACGAAGTCTTCGACGCGATCGAGCGTGATGAACTGCGGGTCGATCGCCATCGCGCTCAGCGCCGAGTAGGGCGACGTCTCGCCCGGCGGCATCTCGTTGATCGGCAGCAGCTGCAGGATGTGGATGCCCGCGGCGTCGAGCCACCGGATGATCGCTTCGATGTCGCCGATCTCGCCGACGCCCCAGCTCCGGGACGAGGGAATGGAAAAAAGCGGGATCAGCGCCCCAGCTCGGCGTGATCCTTGCGCCTTCGCGCTGCGCGCTTCGGCGGACACGGGTCGCGGAGGCGTCATACGGCGGACTCAGCCCCGGTGCAAGCGTGGTGCCGCGACGCGCGCATCATTTGCCCTCACGAGACCGCGAACCGCAGCAGCCGCGCGACCGCTTCGGAAAAGACCTCGGGCGGCGGCAGCAGGCTCACGACGACGAACGCCTCCCGCGGAAAGTCGAAGAAATACCCGGGATGCACGAGGATCCCTTCGCGATCGAGGAGTTCGAGGATGAGCTGCTCCTCGCTCCGCGTCGCCGGCACGCGAACGACCGCCGACCACCCGCCTTCCGCCTTCAACGCTTCGCATGCCGGAAAAGACGTCGCGACCGCTCGGAGAGCGGCAAGATTCGTACGCGTGCGTCCGTGAATCTGCGCGCGGATCGCCGCACCCCGTTCGAGCAGGCCGCCCGCGGCTACCTGTACCGGAGTGCCGACCGACAGAAAGCTGTCCGCAATCAACTCGAGGCCCGCGAGCGCGGCCGTGCGCGCCGCCTGCGGCCCGCCGATCACCATCCAGCCAAGCTTCACTTGCGGCAGGCCCGCGGTCTTCGACAGCCCGCCGAGCGTGAAGCACGGCACGTCGGCCTGCGCCGCGATGTCGGTGACGGGCGCGTCCGCATCGAGCGGGTAGTCCGCGAAGACTTCGTCGGCGACGAGCGCCCAGCCGCGATCGCGGCAGCGCCCGAAGAGGCGTTCGAGCTCGCGTGCGCTCACGAACGACCCGGTCGGGTTGTTCGGCGAGACGATGACGATCGCCCGCGTCCGCACGGGCGCGGCATCCATCGACTCGAAGTCGATCTCCCACCTGCCGTGGTACTCGAGATGGAACGGCACCGCGCAGATGCCTTCGAGGCGGGTCAGGTGCTCGAACAACGGGTAGCTGGGGCGCGGTACGAGCACCGTATCGCCGGGATCGCACAGCAGCTTGAAGAGCCACGTGTAGGCTTCGCTGGTGCTCGCGGTCAGAACCACGCGCCCCGGATCGATCGTGACCCCGCGGCGCGCGTGATCGCGAGCGACCGCCTCCCGGGCGGCGTCCATGCCGAACGGTCGCGGCTCGTAGCGAAGCGCCCGGGGCGAGGAGAGCTCCGCGAGCAGATCGGGTGGATAGCTGAACCCCGCGCGCGTCGGGTTCGATTCGGTGAGGTCGACGACCGGCCGCCCCTCCTCGCGCCGCGTCGCGAGCGCACGGGTCAGCGCGTTGAGGTCAGCGTGCGGCGGCAGGCGTCGCGAGAGCATCGGTGGAGCGCGCGAACGCGGAATACTCGAGCATCTGCGTCTCCAGGTCGCACGGATAGGTGACCTCGACATCGACGATTTCGCCGTCGCGGTACTTCGGCGTCAGCCGGGGCATGACGATGGCGCTGTACGAGGGGAGGTGCAGCGCGTCGACGCGCGCGACGACCTCGTCCCTGAGCGCCGGGTCGAAGTGGATGCCGTACCTGTCGAACATCGCGCGCGCGGCCTGGTAGTCGCCTTCGCTCTTGATGCGCTGCACCTCGGCGAGCAGTCGCCCGATCCCCGCGTGAAATGCCGCAGCGTCGACCATCACGTAGTAGGTCTTGCCGTCGCGCCGGCGGACCTCGATCGCCCGGGTGTGGGCGATGAGCCACGCGACGATCAGCTGCCGGTTCCGCATGTGGTCTTCCTCGATCGTCGTCCCCTGGCGGATGCGCCGGAGCTGCACGAGCGCGTTCCGCGCGTAGTACTCGTACGCGGTCTGGACGACCTCCGCGCGGTCGGCGGCGGTCACGATGCCGAGCTCGACGATTTTCGGGTCCGCCAGGAAGTAGAGCGCGATGAGGTCCGCGCGGGACTCTTCGACGGCCGAGTACTGCTCCTGCAGCAGGAGGTGCGGCGACGCGACGCCGTCGGCCATCCTTCCCGAGCCGTGGCCGATCACCTCGTGAATCTCGGTGGCGAGCTCCTGCGAGAAAGCGCCCCACTTCTTCGCGCGAGCCGCCTCCTCCGGCGTCCACGCGAACTCGGTCCGCATCCCTTCGGGGGTCGACTCCTCGTACGCCTCGTTGACGTTGAAGAGCGAGACCGACTTGCTGCCGTACTGCTCGCGGATGGTCTGGTCGTTCGGCAGGTTGATGCCGACCGGCGTCAAGGGACCCGAGTCGCCGGTCTCGACGACGACCTCGATGGCCTTCGCCGTGATCCCGAGCACGTTGGCCTTGCGGTAGCGCGGATCGAACGGCATGTGATCCTCGAACCACTGCGCGTGCTCGGCCAGCTTCTGGATCTTCCGCGTCTTGTCCTCGTTGACGATGTAGACGAGCCCTTCCCAGGAGCCTTTCACGCCTCGCGGATCCATGTAGACCTCGACGAACCCGTTGATCGTGTCGACCCGCGACTCCTGGTCGCTCACCCATGCGATGTCGTACGCGATGCGATCGGTCTCCTCGCCGGTCCGGTAGAAGTTGATCAGCGCGCGCAGCGACGCCGCCAGCCCGGGCGGCGCGTAGCGGACGGCGTGCTCGAGGTGCCCCGCGATCGCGCGAATCTCGCGGTCGTAGCGGCCGCCGACGCGGTAGACCTCCTCGACGAGGCGGCCGTCGCACTTCACCAGCCGGGAGTTCAGCCCGTAGCGCTCGTCGAAGCCGGCGACGTCCGACATCCGCACGCCGACGTACATGTTGTTGCTGCTCGCCTCGAGGATGTCGCGCCCGCCGCCGGGCGTCTTGTTCGTGACCACGGCGTCGAGGGCCGGGTCGAGCAGCATCGGCGCCAGCCGATCGAGCAGCGCCTCCGGCTTGCCGGCCAGCGCCGCGCCCGAACGGGCCGCGGCCTGCATCGCGGCAGCGAGCTGATCGCGCGTCAGGTTCAGCACGAACTTGCGCGCCGTGAGGTTGTTGAACGGGCCGGTGTTGATCCAGAACAGCTTGGTGTACCGGCGAATCTCCATGAGCACCGCCGGGTCCACCTGCGCACCGTGCCGGAGAATCGCCTCGAGCAGGTCGCGGATCTCGAGGTTCAGCGCGTGGCGCTGGTCGTAGAAGATGTCGCGTCCGGCGAGCGCGGCGAGGTAGAGGTGCCAGACGAGAATCTTGTCGCGCAGCGGAAGCGTGGCGAAGCCGTCCGCGTAGATCTGGATGACCGCCGCGTCATCGACGCGCTCGAGGAGATACTGCCGAGTGTCGCTCACTCCCAATACAATACTTCGCGATGTCCCTCGCAGTTGCGCTGAACTCCCAGGGCACGGTGATCGCGGCGGAGCTGCGGCCGCCCCGGGCCGAGCTTGGATCCCGCGAGGGGATGGACGCCTGGATAGACACGTACCACGCGATCCGCAGCCTTGCACGGCGGGACGTGCGGGTCTTTCTCACCGACAGCGCCGTAGGAACCCAGGAGGAGAACAACCTCCGGCACCTGGTTACGAATCTCGGGCGTGACGTTACGCGCGACCACGTCATCCCATTTCTGACATCAAAACACTCGCTCGAGTTCTGCCTGTCGTACGCCGAGCAGGCCTGGCAGCACGGCTTCCCCTCGCTCGTGGTCCTCGGCGGCGACAAGAGTGTCGGGCGCGCACGCTGCGTGGAGCACGCCTGGGAGCTGCGCGCACGAATCCGTGCACGCGAGCCGCGACTCAGCATGGGCGGCTGGGCCAATCCCTACGCCGACCCGGCACGGCAGGTGGAGTACATGGCCGATGAGTGCTTCAACGCGGAGTACTACCTCACGCAGATCGTCAGCCACCTGAACGTCGCGCCCGTCGAGCGCTTCGTCAACGAGACCGTGCGCCGCGGCATCGGCAAGCCGGGCATGTTCGGCGTCTTCTACTATCGAAGCGCCAACGCGAAAACGCTCGCCGCGCTGGGCCAGTTCCTGCCCGTGCCGGTGGAGGGACTGTCGCGCGAGTTTGGGGCGGGCGCCACGGCGATCGACGTCTGCGCGCGGACGCTCCGCGCGATGATGGACGTCGGGGCCCGCCACTTCTACATCAGCAACCTGCCGCTCGACACCGCCGCGTCCACGCTGGGCGAAATCCTCGATCGCATCGGGGTCAGCTGGCAGCAGGCGGCCGGCGGCCGGCAGTAGCGGCCACGCAGCGCAGCCGGACCTTATTTGACATGCCGCCCTCCGTCGACGCGAACGGTCTCGCCGGTGATGAAGTCGCTCTCGACCAGCGCGAGCACCGTCTTGGCGATCTCCATCTCGCCGCCCCACCGCCCGAGAGGCGTCGCGCGTTCGACGGCGGCGGAATCGGCCTCGGAGGTGCCGGGCGGCGCGACGATCGGACCCGGCGCCACCGCGTTGACGAGGATCTGGTCCGCGGCGAGTTCGAGGGCGAGCGCCTCGGTTAGCGCGATGATGCCCGCCTTCGCGACGTAATACGGCAGGTACCCCGCGTACCGGGGCCGTCCACTTCGCGCGACCCAATCCGAAAAATTGATGATGCGGCCTCCGCGGGCGCGCCGCATGTGCGGAACGGCCGCGTGCGAACAGAGCCAGGCGGCGCGCAGATCGATCGCCATCTGTTCGTCCCAGTCCTGGACCGTCAGGTCGTCGAGCGCTTTCGCGCGATAGATCGACGCCATGTTCACGAGAACGTCGAGGCGGGCGAATTCGGCCACCGTCTCCTCGACGGCGCGCCGGCAGGCGTCCGGCTGCTGCAGGTCGGCCTGGACGACAAGGGCGCGGCGAGTCAGCGCGCGCAGCGCCGTGGCCGTCTCCTCGGCTTCCGCGCGCGACGCGCGGTAGACGATCGCGACATGCGCTCCCCTGCGCGCGAGCTCGGTCGCGACCACGGCGCCGATGCGCCGGCCGCCGGTAATCAACGCGACTTTGTCGGTGAGCTCCACGGCGCCAGTCTAGCGGAAGGTCCGCCTTCGCTCTGCGAGCTTCGGCGGACAGCCGACGATGCCGCCTCGCGAAAGCCGTTTTCGGCTGGCGTAAGGTCGCGACCCCGCGATCGGTTCTATCTCGTTGACCCTGCATGCCCGGCCAAGCTGGTCTGTTTCCTGCTGTGCTTGCCGCGCTCGGTTCCTGAACACAACTTGAAGGAGATAGCTTGATGCGAAAGCTTCTATGGATCTGTGTGCTCGCCTCCGGCGTCATGCTCGTGCAGGCCGCGTCCGCGGCGGCCCAGACATCCGTCATCATGCGCGCGACGCTCACGGGCGGCGAGGAAACGCCGGCCCTCGTGCTGAGCGGCGCCGTGGCGACCGCCGAAATCGCCCTCGACCCGACCAGCGAGGAAATCGCCGTCAGGCTGCGCGTTTTCAACCTGCCGAACGGCTCGACGGCCTCGCACATCCACGTCGGTCCCAAGGGCGTCTCGGGACCGGTTGTGATCGATTTCCCGATTGGCGCCGGGCGGACCGGCGATTTCACGCTGAACTTCCGCGTGCACGAGGGCCCCGCCTTCCACGCGCGGCCGGAGATCGGCATCAGGACGTTCGCTGACGCGCTCCAGTCGATCGCGGGGGGCAACGCGTACGTGAATATCCATTCGTCGGCGTTCCCGGGCGGCGAGATTCGCGGCCAGCTGTCGGTCGCCGATCCCAATTCGCCGCAGTACCCCGAGAACTGACCCGCCTTCGCGCCATTCTCCGAGCGCGCTTCGGCGGGCAGGCCCGCCTTCGCGCCGTTCCACGAGCGCGCGTCGGCGAGGCAGGCCCCACGGCTCCTCCCGTGCGCTACCATGAGTCATGGGGCGCACGGGCCTGCTTCTTGCCGCTCTTCTCGCGTTCAGTGCCGCCGCCTCCGCATTCGAGCAGGCGCTCGATCCCCGCAGCCTCGCCGAGGCCATCGACCTCGGCCAGAGCCGCATCGACGACATGCGATCGCGCTTTCACGCGCCCTATCGCACCGCCGTCATGCAGCCGCCCGTCGATTACCTCGACGTCGTCACGCCGTTCAGGCGGATCGCGCTGGACGCGGAGGCGCACACGCGCGCCGGCGGGCGGCTCTACGGCCAGCGCGAAGCGCTCGCCGCGCTCGGCGACAACCCGTCGCGCATCGACCTCGTCGTCGATCTGACGTTTCATCCGTTGAACAACTACATCGGCGTGCCGGAGTTCACCGTGACGCTCGTCGCGCCGGGAGGCGCGCGCATCGAGCCGGTGGCGATCAGCCGCGCGCCGCGATTCGGGCCGCGGCTCTCGACCGCGCTTCCTTATCCCTACCTCACCGGCGGTGCCGGGCCGCAGAACGGCCCGTCGCTCGGGGGAGGACTCGTGGTGGCGGGGTTCGACGGGAGAGCGCTCGATCCGAACGGGACGTACGTCGTTCTGATACGGGAAGGCGCGAAGGACGTGACGAGAGCGACGGTGAATTTCGCGAGGCTTCGATAAGGCGGGCCCCGAAGGGCCCGCCGCACGGAGATTGGCAGGGTAGGCCGGGTCTTTTCAGACGCGGCGCATTGAGCGCGTCTACGAGAGAACGCGGATGACCACGCGACGGTTCATCGCGCGACCGTCCTTCGTGTTGTTCGGCGCGACCGGCTTCTCCTCGCCGTAGCTGATCACGTTGATCTTGTGGAGCGGAATCTGGTGCTGCGCGTAGAGATACTTCTTCACGGATTCCGCGCGCTCCATCCCCAGCTGGTAGTTCAGTTCCTTGCCGCCCACGTTGTCGGTGTGGCCTTCGACCTCGATGTACAGGTCCTTGCCCGTCTCACCCTTCAGCTGACCGACGACCTGGTCGATCCGCGCCTTGGCTTCGTCGGGCAGTTCGGTCTTGCCGAACCTGAAGTTCCCCTGGTCTTCGCTCAGCGTCACCTCGTAGACGAGCTTCCGGCCCGCGACGAGGTCGGCGTTGACGCGATCCACCTTGGTGTCGACGGTGCGTGCGGCCTGCTGCGCCGCAGTCGCCGCGTTCTGCGCCTGGCTCGCGGTGCTCTGCGCCGCTTCAGCCGACTTGCCAGCCGCTTCCGCCTTCTGGTCGACCTGGCCGATACGCGCCTCGTCCTGCTGGATCCGGCCCTGCGTCTGCTCGAGGGTTCCACTCAGCGTGTCGACCTTCGAGTTGACGCCTCCGACTTCCGTCCGGACGTATTTCTTCGTGGCGCACGCGGGGGTCATGGCCACTGCGAATGACAGCAACGATGCTGCGATGAGAGTCTTACTCATGTTTGACTTTCCTCCCTAACGGACCAACGAACGCGCAGCGGCCATGTACCCGCCTCGCGCGTGTACGACAAGGTCTTTCTTCCGAAGTACGCGAATCTCGAGCGGGTGCCAACCAGGTACTTGCCCCGGCTCGAAGGTGATGAGGTACTGGTACCGCAGCTCGCCGAACAGGTCGTCAACGGCGGCGACCGTGTGCTGCGGCATGCTGGAGATCCGCATGTCTCCTCCCGTCCAGCGCGCGAGGTCGGCCAGCGTCACGACTTTCGCGTTCTCGCCGGCGGCCTCGACCACCGACTGCTCGCCGCCCGGGTGATCGAGCGGGTTGACGACGGCAAGGAGATAGACGGGCACGTCGATGGAGCTGGCGATGCCCGAGACCTCTGGAGCTTTCATCCTGCTGGCCGTGTCCACGCCATCGGTGATGACGAGGACGGCGCGATGGCGGTTCTCGCGCTCGGCCGCCGACTTGGCGGTGGCGGCAATGGCGTCGAAGAGCGACGTCATGCCCCACGGGCGGCCCGTCAGGCTCAGCGAACGGATGCGATTGAGGTCGGTGGTGAACGGCACCACCTCCTGCAGTTTCGAGTCGAAGGTGTAGAGCGCGGCCTCGTCGCCGCTCGACTGCAGGTGCGAGAGGACGACACGCACGGCGTCGCGCGCGCGATCCATGTTGCCGCCAACGCCCATGCTGCCGCTGATGTCGAGCAGGATCGCGAGGCTCACCGGCGACTCGCCGAAATAGAAATCCTGGATGGGACGGGTGTAGCCCGTATCGACGACGAGGAAATCGGACTTGGTCAGGTTGCGCACCACGCGGCCCTTGGCGTCGCGCACGGCGGCGGTCACCGTGACGACCTCGACGCCGGACTTGAACGTCGCGGCGGGCTCCTGCGAAACCGGGGCGGCGGACGACCCCTGCGCGGACAGGCCCAGCTGACCGCACGCCACGATGGTCGTGATGAGAAGAGTTGCGGCCGGGACGCGCGTCACGGGCCGTTACGTATCAATGCGCTTGCCAGCTTACGATCGATGAAATTCCAAACAATTCAACGCCGTTTCGAGGCCTGTCCACGACAGCGACAGCACGAGGTGTAATTGTTACATGACTTACTGCTGAGTCTGTGTAACAGCGTAAGATGGGGAGGAATGCCGCTTTCGCGGGCCGCCAGGTCCATTCCGGTCGCGTCCCGGGTCAACCGCTTCTCCTACGCCATTCGGAACATCGTCGCCGAGGCGCAGGCCGTCGAGGCGAGGGGTACGCGCGTCCGCTACCTCAATATCGGCGACCCGGTCGCCTTCGGGTTCCAAACACCGGCGCACCTCATCGAGGCCGCCGCGCGCGCGATGCGCGACGGGCACAACGGGTACCTCCCCTCGGCGGGCATCATGCCGGCGCGCGAAGCGGTCGCCGCCGATTACACCGAGAAAGGTGTTCCGACCACGGCCGATCGCGTGCTCATCACCACCGGGACGTCGGAAGCGATCGACATCGTGCTCAACGCGCTCGTCGACGAAGGCGACGAAGTGCTGGTGCCGCTGCCGACCTATCCGCTGTACACGGCGGTGATTGCCCGGATTGGCGCGAAAGCGCGCTACTACCGGACCGATCCGCACCGCGACTGGCAGCCGGACGTCGATCATCTTCGCAGCCTCATCTCGCCGCACACGAGAGTGCTCGTCACGATCGATCCGAACAACCCGACCGGCGCGGTGTATCCGCCCGGCGTACGCCGCGCGCTGCTCGAGGTTGCCGACGAACACGGCCTGACCATTCTCGCGGACGAAGTGTACGGCGAGCTCGGCTTCGACGGTGCCGTGCCACTGCTCGGCACGCTCGATCGGGACGCGGCCGTGGTGTCGCTCTCGAGCCTGTCGAAGGCGTACCTGGCGCCAGGGTGGCGCGCGGGCTGGCTCGTGGTCGGCGCGACGCCGCGGCTGGACGAGGCGCTCGCCGCCATGAAGAAGCTGGCCGACGGCCGGCTCTGCAGCCCCGGCCCGATGCAGTACGCGGTGGTCGCGGCGCTGACCGGCGACCGGTCGCACCAGGCCAGCTTCCGCCACGCGCTCGCGGAGCGGGCGCGCCTGACGACGGACGCGCTGAACGCCATCCCGGGTATCCGGTGCGTGGCGCCGCGGGCGGCGTTCTACGCGATGCCGATGGTGTCGCTGCCGCCGGGGCGCACCGACGAAGACTACGTGCTCGCGCTGCTGCGCGAGACCGGCATCCTCTGCGTCTACGGCTCCGGCTTCGGCATGCCGCCCGAGGCCGGCTCGTTCCGCATCGTCTACCTTGCGGATCCGAGCGAGCTCCGATCGGTCTACGCGGATATCGGCGCCTTCACGCACCGCTACCTGCAGCAGGCGTGAGCGCTTCGCCGGACTCTCCGCGCGCGTTAATCCGTTACGCGCTGGTCGGCCTCGCGCTGACGGTCTTCATCGCGTGGGCGCTCTGGGAGGTGCGCGCCGCGCTGATGCTCGTCTACATCAGCGCGCTCGTCGCCATCGGCCTGTCGCCGGTCGTCAACGCCATCGAGCGCAAGCGCCTGATGCGGCAGCGCGTGCCGCGCTGGGCCGCGATTCTCGTGATCTATCTCTGCATCATCGGCGTCATTGTCGTGGTGGCGATTCTCGTCATCCCGCCGATCGTGATGCAGGCCCGCGCGCTGGCGATGGAGCTGCCGCGGCTGCTGCACCAGGGACAGCAGTGGCTCATCACGCGCGGCCTGCTCTCGCACGAAATCACGGCGCAGGAGGCGGTGCAGCAGACGACCGGCTCCGGCGCGCAGGACACGATCGGGCTCGTGCTCGGCGCGCTGGGGGGCTTTGTCGGCGGCATCTTCGGCTTCATCACGATGCTCGTGCTCACGTTTTACCTGCTCGTCGACAGCAGCGGGCTCGTGACGGTCTTCGTGCGGCTGTTTCCGCGCGAGAAGCGCGGGCAGGTCCAGGACGCGTGCCGCCGCGTCACCAACAAGGTCAGCGCGTGGCTCGGTGGCCAGCTTCTGCTGGGCGGAATCATCGGCGGCACCGCGGCGCTCGGCCTGTTCCTGATGGGCGTGCCGTTCTTCTACGTGCTGGCGCTGATTGCCGGCCTCGGTGAGATGATCCCGATCGTCGGGCCGATTCTGTCGGCGGTCCCGGCGATTGCCGTCGCGCTGTCGGTGAAGCCGACGCTGGCGCTTGGCGTCATCGCGTTCTTCTTCGCGCAGCAGCAGCTCGAAAACCACCTGCTCGTCCCGAACATCATGCAGCGCCAGGTCGGCATCAGCCCGGTGTTCGTGATCTCCGCGCTGCTGATTGGCGGCTCGCTGCTCGGCGTGATCGGCGCGATCCTCGCGGTGCCGACCGCCGCCATCCTGCAGGTGGTGTTCGAAGAGCTGATGAACGACACGTCGGAGGAATGACCCCTCGACTTCGCTCGGGGCAGGCGCGCGCGTGGTACGCGGCAGCGGCGTACACCGTCATCGCCCTCGTGATGACGTGGCCGCTCGCGAAAGGGCTCGCGCGCGACGTCGCCTGGGACCTGGGCGACCCGGTCCTCAACATCTGGATCCTGTCGTGGGACTGCGAGCAGCTGCGCGGCATCCTCGCGGGGTACTCCTCGCATCTGCGCCATTTCTTCGATGCGAACATCTTCCATCCGGCGCCGCTGACGCTCGCGTACTCGGAGCACCTCGTGCCGCAGGCGGTGCAGATCTTCCCGGTCTACGCGCTGACGGGCAATCCGATCCTCTGCTACAACCTGCTGTTCCTCTCGACGTTCGTGCTGTCGGGCGTCGGGATGTTCCTGTTCGCCCGCGAGCTGACCGGCAGCACCGTGGCCGCGTTCGTCGGCGGGCTGCTGTTCGCGTTCGCGCCCTACCGCGTCCCGCAGTCGTCGCACCTGCAGGTGCTCTCCTCGCAGTGGATGCCGTTCGCGTTGTACGGCTTCCGCCGCTACGTCGACGGCGGACGCACGCGCGCGCTCGCCGGCGCCACCGCGTCGATCGTGCTGCAGGGGCTGTCGTGCGGCTATTACCTCCTGTACTTTTCTCCGTTCGCCGCGCTCTACGCCGCGTGGGAGATGTGGCGGACGGGCAGGCTGCGGGATCGGCGCGCGTGGCTGTCGTTGGCGGCCGCCGCCGCGACCGCAGCGCTCGTCGTGGCCCCGTTCGTGCTGCCGTACGTGCGCGTCAGCCGGGGCCTGGAGTTGTCACGAACGCTCGGCGAGACGACCCGGTTGTCGGCCGACGTGTATTCCTACGCCACGGCATCGGTCGCCGAACGCTTCTGGGGATCTCGCCTCTCCGACGTCTTGCAGAAACCGGAGGGCGAATTGTTCCCGGGTGCCGTCCCGCTCCTGCTCGCATCGATCGGTCTGCTCTGGAGCGGGCGCTCGCGCGCCGAGCGGGAGCCGGCGACCTGGCGAACGCGAGCCGCGTGGCTGCTGTATGCCGTCGCGGTCGTGCACCTCGTCGCCGTCGCGACCATCATCGTCTTCCGCCGGTTGACGGTGGATCTGTGGCTGTTCGACGTTCGACTCGGCGATGCGACGCAGCTGCTGCTCCGGGCGGCTGTCGCGTACGCGCTCGCGCTGGCGCTCTCCCGCACGCGGCGGGTGCGCGCTGCCGCGTTCATGCGGTCGCGGGGATTTTTCGTCGCCGCGTTGCTCGCCGCGATGTGGCTCTCGCTCGGCCCGTCGCCGCAGGTGTTGGGAAGGCCGCTCGACCTCGCGTCGCCGTATCGCTTCCTGTGGAGCCACGTACCCGGGTTCGATAGCCTTCGCGTGCCGGCGCGCTTCGCCATGGTGGCCACCCTCATGCTCGCCGTGCTCGGTGCGCTGGGTGCGTCCGTCGTCGCCCGTCTTCGTCATGGCGCGATCGTTCTGGCGCTCCTCGCGGCGGCGTTTCTGTTCGAAGCGGGGGCCGCCCCCTTCGTGGTCAACGGCATGACGCCCGTCCGCGGCTTCGTCACGCCGCCGGCGCGGCTCGAGCGTCCGCAGCGCGCGCCCGAGATCTATAAGGCCGTCGGCCGCCTGCCGGCGGACGCCGTGATCGCCGATCTGCCGCTCGGGCAGCCCGACTACGACCTGCGCGCGATGTACTACTCGATCGGTCGCTGGCGCCCGATCCTGAACGGCTACAGCGGCTTCTTCCCGCCGCATTACGCGCGCGCGATCGTGATGCTCGGCGAGGTGCCGCGTCATGTCGGGGACTCCGTCGCCATGCTCCGGGAACTCGGCGCCACGCATGTCATCGTCCACGAAGGCGCGTACCTCGACGCAGAGGGACGGGACACCACCGCATCTCTGCGGGCCGTCGGCGCCGTTGAAGTATTTCGTGACGGAGCCGACGTGCTGCTTGCCCTGCATTAACGCGTGCGCGGCACGCAGTTTGACCGGTATGTCCCGCGATGGATGTCGCCGCGGGCGGGTACGCCGATCCACGAACCCTTCTTGGAACCACGGTTCCGAAAATATGGAGCGTTCCACCCCGCCGCTCGCTGTTCGGCGACGTCGTGCTGGTCACGTTCCTCGTCGCCCAGGTCTTCGACGGCGCCTTCACCTATCTGGGTGTGATGACGTTTGGAACAGCCGCCGAGGCCAACCCCGTCATCGCCTCGCTCATGCTCCATCTCGGCCATGGCACCGCCCTGATGATGGCCAAGCTGGTCGCGGCCGTGCTCGGCATCGGCCTGCACCTTCGCGGAACGCACGGCGCGGTCGCGCTGCTCGCAGCCTTCTACGTCACGGCGGCGGTTCTTCCGTGGGCGGTGATCCTGTTTTTCTGAAAAAATGGCGCGATGCGCGCCGACCCGCTTCGCTACCTCTCGGAGGAGCTCGACACCCTCAAGGCGCAGGGCCTCTACCGCCGCCTCCGGGTGCTCGAGGGTGAACAGAAGGCTCACGCCACCTTCGACGAACGCCCCGTCGTCAATCTCTCCTCGAACAACTACCTCGGTCTGACGACGCATCCGAAGCTGCGCGAGGCGGCGCTCGAGGCGACGCGCACGCTCGGCGTCGGGTCCGGGTCCGTGCGGACGATCGCCGGAACGATGGCAATCCACATGGAGCTCGAACGGCGCCTCGCCGGGTTCAAGCGCACCGAAGCGACCGTCGTCTTCCAGAGCGGCTTCACGGCGAACGCGGGGACCGTGGCCTCGGTGCTCGGCAAGGACGACTTCATCGTCTCCGACGAGCTCAATCACGCCAGCATCATCGACGGCGCGCGTCTGAGCCGCGCCACCATCAAGGTCTTCCCGCACCGCGACGCGAAGGCGGCGCGCGCCATCGTCGAGGCGCTGCCGCGCGAGCGCAGGCGCCTGATCATCACGGACGGCGTCTTCAGCATGGACGGCGACCTGGGCGCGCTGCCGGAGCTGTGCGACGTCGCCGACGAGTTCGGCTGCATCATGATGGTCGACGACGCGCACGCCAGCGGCGTGTTCGGCAGCAACGGCCGCGGCACCATCGATCATTTCAAGCTGCACGGCCGCGTGGACATCCAGGTCGGCACCCTGTCGAAGGCCATCGGCGCGCTCGGCGGCTACGTCGCCGGAACGCGCGCGCTCATCGAGTTCCTCTACCATCGCGGGCGGCCGTTTCTCTTTTCCACGTCGCACCCGCCGGCCGTGTCCGCGGCCTGCCTCGCCGCGATCGACGTGCTCGAAGGCGAGCCGCAGCTCATCGAGCGCCTCTGGGAGAACACGCGCGTCTTCAAGAGCGGCCTCAAGGCGCTCGGCTTCAACACGGGCACGAGCGAAGGTCCGATCACGCCGGTCATCGTGGGCGACGCGTCGCTGGCCATGAAGCTCTCGGACGCGCTGTTCCGCGAAGGCGTCTTCGCGCAGGGAATCGGCTTTCCCACGGTTGCACGCGACAAGGCGCGCGTGCGCACGATCGTCACGGCCACGCATACCCCTGGTGAGCTGCACTTCGCGCTCGACTGCTTCGCCAAAGTGGGGCGATCGCTGGGGGTGATTTGAGGTTTAATACGCGTGACGGCGATGCGGGACCGCTTGGTTTTCCTGATCGTTCGATTCGCGCTCCCGCTCGCGCTGGCGCTCTGCGCGCGGCCGTCGTACGCCCAGGCTCAGGCGCAGCCGCCTGCGCCGCCGCCGGACGGCGTGGCCGTGCTGCTCAACCGCCTCGAGCAGCTGCTCCAGCAGAACAACCGCGACGACTTTCCGTCGCTCATCTCGACGCCTGACATCACCGGCGAGGAAGCCGAACAGGCGACCGACGACCTCTTTTCGTACGAAACCACCCGCGCGACGGTCCGCGAGCGTGACCGGACGCAGCTCGAAACCGCGCTGCCCGGCAACGGTTATCACGTCATCGTCGAGATCCTGACCGAGACGCCCGCGCGCGCACGCGTGCTCACCGCGCGCTTCGACGTCCGCCGTCCGACCGGCGGCGCCCTGGACTCGTGGCGCATCATCGCGATCACGCGGCTCACCTACGTCCAGGGCCTCTACCGGCTGCGCCTCGACACCTCGACGCAGTACGTCGCGCGCGAGTTCACCATTCGCGCGCAGGACGTGCAGTTCGTCCTCCACACCGGCTACGTGTTCGAAGTCATCAGCGGCGAAGGGGTCACGGGCCTCGTGCTGCTCGGCCGCGGCGAGATGCAGTTCTCGCCCGGCCCGCCGACGGAGCGCGGGCAGCTGCGCATCTTCGGCGGCAGCGAGACACTGACGGCGCTGTTCGGCGCCGCCTTCGTGCGGATGCACCCGGCCGACTTCGAGACGCGCGTCGACGTCTCGGGGCTGAGGGGGATGCCGGCCGCTCCGCGGCAGGCCCGGCGCGCGCAGGACGTCTTCGCCGCCGAGGCGCCGAAGTCGTTCAACATCGACCTGCGCGACCTGAGCCGCGAGACCTGGTACATCCTTCCGCAGGCCGGCGACTTCCTCGCGGAGGTCCGCACGAACAAGTTCGGGACGCTGACGTATTCACGCAGCGGCGGCAACGCCGAGGACGTCACGCTGTTCGACCGCTCCCGCAAGCGCGCGATCGCGCTCTACGCGTCGCCGACGATGCTCGCCTACCGGGGCGCGACGTACAACGAAGACGAGCTGCGCAGCTACGACGTGATCGACTACAACGTGGACACGGTGGTCTCCCCCGATCGCCAGTTCATCGAGGGGAGGACCCGCGTCACGCTGCGCGTCCAGGCCGACGCCGTCGCGACGCTGACCATGCGGCTCGCGGAGCCGCTCGCGGTCAGCAGCGTCATCAGCCCCGAGTTCGGCCGGCTGCTCTTCTTCCGCATCCGCAACGACGACAGCCTGATCATCAACCTGCCGGTGTCCGCGCAGCGCGGCGCGATGATGGCCTTCGACATCGTGTACAGCGGGCGGCTTCCCTCGCAGGCGCTCGACCGCGAGACGGTCGCCGTCGAGGCGCAGGAGCAGGATGACGACACGGATCAGCTGATTCGATCCGAGCCGAATTTCCTGCTCAGCAGCCGCTCCGCCTGGTACCCGCAGAACGTCGTCACCGACTACGCGCGTGCGCGCATCCGCGTGACCGTGCCCGAAGCGTACGGGTGCGTGGGGAGCGGCCAGCTCTCGCCCGGGGACGTCTCGCTGCGCGACGCGGCGTTGACGACGGGCGGCCGTGCGTACGTCTTCAACGCGAACGAGCCGGTCCGCTACTTCGCGGTGGTCATCAGCCGCCTGATGCACGTGTCGGACGCGGTGATCCCCGCGCGCGACCCGGCGATTCCGGTGCCGGCGACGTTCCAGTCGCCGGGACATCCGGGCGCGAACATGCGGAGCTACGACCACATCACGATCAACGTCGAGGCGAACCCGCGGCAGCTTGGCCGGGGCCGCGAGATCGCGCCCGTGGCGGCCGACATCATGAAGTTCTACGGAACCGTCATGGACGACACGCCGTACGAGTCGCTGACGGTGGCGATGCTCGAGCACGACCTGCCCGGCGGCCACAGTCCGGCGTACTTCGCGATCATCAACAACGCGGCGCCGTTCTCGAAGCTGTATTGGGGCAACGATCCGTCGGCGTTTGCCGGCGTGCCCGAGTTCTTCCTCGCGCACGAGCTCGCCCACCAGTGGTGGGGACAGGCGGTCGGCTGGAAGAACTATCACGAGCAGTGGATCAGCGAAGGGTTCGCGCAGTACTTCTCGGCGCTCTACGCGCAGCGCGCGCACGGCGACGCGTCGTTCTTCGCCATGCTGCGCCAGTTCCGGCGCTGGAGCCTCTCGGAGTCGGACCAGGGACCGATCGACCTCGGCTATCGGCTCGGGCTGATCCAGGGGCAGGGGCGCATCTTCCGCGCCATCATCTACAACAAGGGCGCCTCCGTCCTGCACATGCTTCGCCGCTTCATCGGCGACGAAGCGTTCTTCAACGGCCTGCGCCGCTTCTACGGCGAGCAGAAGTTCAGGAAAGCGGGTACCGACGACCTCCAGCGCGCGATGGAAAACGCCTCGGGCCAATCGCTCCAGCGCTTCTTCGACCGCTGGATCCACGGGGCGGACGTGCCGGTGCTCCACTATTCATCGACCATCCGGCCCGGCGAGGTGGTCGTGCAGTTCGATCAGGACCCGAAGATGGTCTTCGACGTGCCGGTCACGGTGACGCTGCAGTACGGCGACGGCCGCGTCCAGGACGTGCTCGTCCCGGTCACTGACGCACACGTCGAGCAGCGGATTCCGGCGTCGGGAACCGTGCGCGAGGTGCAGATCAACAGGGATTCAGCCGCGCTGGCGCGCTTCAACGAAAGCTAGGAAGGTAGATCGCCGCGACCCTCACCTGCCCGTCGCCTGCAAACGGCTGCAGCACGATGGCAAACCGCTGACCGTTCTGCGCATAGAAGCGCGTCACGCGATCCCCGGCCGGCGTCCGATCGATTGTCGGCGGGGCCACCTCGGCGTCGCGACGGAGCCGCGTCGCCAGCACGTCCTCGGTGTCGCCGACGCGCAGTTCGGCGCCATCGGCGAGCAGCAGCACCGGGACCGCCACCGATCGTGCCGGCACCGTGGAAGGCGGGTCGGGAAGGGCCTCTTCGTGCGCGATGACGGGAATCACCGCGCTGACCGTGCGGAGATCTCGCACGAGGACCGATCCAATTGCCAGGACCGCGACCATGCCGGCGGCGGCGACGAGCCATTCGAGCAGCGACATCACGCTTGCGCGTCTGGCATCCATCTCGGCTTCTGATCGGTGACTGTAGGGCGTCGGATCCACCGCAGTCAAGCTCAAGTCTTGCTGGGATATGATCGCGAGGATATGGACACGGTCACGCTGACGATTGATGGGCGGCAAGTCACGGTGGAGAAAGGGAAAACGGTTTTGCAGGCAAGCATCGAAGCCGGCATTTCCGTCCCGTACTACTGCTACCACCCCGGCATCTCCGTCGACGGTTCCTGCCGCGTCTGCGTCGTCAAGATCGAGAAGATGCCGAAGCTCCAGACATCGTGCTCGATGGCGTGCACCGACGGGATGGTGGTGAGCACGCGCGACCCGGAGGTCATCGCCGCGCGCGAGGGCGTCTTCGAGTTCCTGCTCGTCAACCACCCGCTCGACTGCCCCGTGTGCGACAAGGGCGGCGAGTGTCCGCTCCAGGATTTCTCCTACACGTTCGGCCCGGCGGAAAGCCGGATGGACTTCCCGCGACGCATCTTCGACGGCGAGGGCGTGAAGGCCGACGTCGACTTCGGCCCGACGCTGATGCTCAACCGCAACCGCTGCATCCTCTGCACGCGCTGCGTCCGGTTCATGCGCGACATCGACGGTGACGCGCAGATCAACATCGTCGATCGCGGCTACGGCAGCGAGATCGCCACGTTCCAGGAGGAGGGGGTCCACTCGCTCATCTCCGGCAACCTGATGGACGTCTGCCCGGTCGGCGCCATCACGACGCGTGACTACCGCTTCAAGAGCCGGCCGTGGGACAACCCCAACGTCGTGGACACGACGTGCACGCTCTGCTCGAAGGGGTGCAACACGAGCGCGTGGCTGAAGGCGAAGCCCGAGTGGGCGAAGGGGTCGCGGCTGATCCGGATGACACCGCGCTTCAACCCCGAGGTCAACAGCTACTGGATGTGCGACATCGGGCGGTTCGACTACCACTGGGTCGAGGGCGGCACGAGAATCCGGAGGCCGATGCAGCGGCGCGGCGACGCGCTCGAAAGCGCCGCGTGGCACGACGTCGAGCCCCGGCTGCGCGACGCGCTCCAGGCCGCGGGCTCGGCTGATGCCGCGTCCGTCCGGTTCCTCGCCTCGGCACACGCGTCAACCGAGGAGCTCTTCGTCCTGAAACAGCTCACGGAGGGGCTGCTCGGCGCCGATGGCCTCAAGGCGGTCTCCATTGCGTGGACGCGAACGGAGAAGCCCCAGCCTCCCAACACGAAATTCAAGGTGCCGGCCACCAACGCCCCCAACGTGAACGGTGCCCGGGACCTCGGGTTCCGCGTCGGGGAAGGCAACGACGGCGCGCCGGACCTGAAAGATTTGCGAACCGCGGTCGATGCCGGGCGCGTCAAAGCGCTGTACGTGCTGGACCCGGGCCCGGACGGCTCGATGGGCGACGTTTCCTGGATCACGGCCGCCCGCCGCGGCGGGAAGCTTTCGCTGCTGGTCGTCCAGGGCGTCGTCATGACGGAACTGGCCGCCGCGGCGGATGTCGTGCTGCCGGGGGCCGCCTACGTGGAGAAGGATGCGCTCTACACGAACGACACCGGGCGCGTGCAGGGCGCGGCGCGCGCGATCGTGCCGCCCGGCGAGGCGCGCGAAGACTGGCAGATCCTGGTGAACCTCGCCGCGGCGCTGGGGTTGACGTTGCCGTATAAAAGCTCGGAAGATGTGCGCCGCGCGATCGCGGCGGCAATGCCCGGCACGGCCTATGCGCAGGCCGCCGCGGTGTCGTTCGCGCGGCCGACGCCGGCGCGCAGCTGGCTGCAGGCCTCGAACCCGTCGGAGCGGTGGAAGTGGGATTTCATGTACCAGGACGTGCCGCCCGTGAAGGGCCACAACGTGCAGATGGAGGCAGCGATGCCGTACGGCGCGATCCCCCTGATGCCGGTCGGTAGCAAGTGATCGAAAACGTCACGCTGCTGGCGGCGTTTGGAGCGGGGCTGCTCTCGTTCATCTCGCCCTGCGTCCTGCCGCTGATTCCCGGCTACCTCTCGTACATCTCGGGCCTCTCGCTCGACGAAATGCGCGGGACGGGCGCCGTCGCGGTCGCATCGCCGGCGCGAAGCCGCGTGATCATGTCGTCGCTCGCCTTCATCCTCGGTTTCTCGCTGGTCTTCGTCGCGCTCGGCGCGTCGGCGAGCGCCATCGGGCAGTTCATGATGTCGCGGCTCACGATCCTCGGGCGTATCGCGGGCGTCATCATCGTGCTGTTCGGGCTCCACACGATGGGCTTGCT
>DASQAX010000484.1:0-11477 GCA_035635535.1 Vicinamibacterales bacterium
GGGGCTTGCTCGCCATCAGAGCAGGCCCGTCCGCTCGTCGAGGCCAAGGACGATATTGAGGTTCTGCACGGCCTGGCCCGCGGCTCCCTTGACGAGGTTGTCGAGCACCACGATCAACGCCAGCCGGTGGCGCTCTTCGTCGACCTTCCAGCCGATGTCGCAGAAGTTCGTGTGCGCGACGTGCTTGATCTCGGGCAGGGCGGCGCCGGTGAGCCGCACGAATGCCGCGTCGCGATACGCGTCCTCGAGCGCCTTCGCGACCTGCGCTTCAGTGGTCCCCTTCTTCAGCGAGACATAGATGGTCTCGAGGATGCCCCGGTCGAGCGGGACCAGATGGGGAACGAACGTCACCTCGCGCTGCAACTCCTGCTCGATCTCGGCGTTGTGCCGGTGCGAAAAGACGCCGTAGGCCGAGACGCTCCCGTGGTTCTCCGAGAAATGCGTGCGGTCGCTCGGCGCCTTGCCGGCGCCGGAGATGCCCGACTTCGCGTCGACGATGACGGTCCCCTCGATGAGCGCCGCGTCGGCGAGCGGCTCGAGCGCCAGGAGCGCGGCGGTCGGATAGCACCCGGGGCACGACACGAGCCGCGCGTCCCGGATGGCCGCCGCGTCGCGCTCGGGGAGCCCGTAGACCGTTCCCTGCGGAAGCGTCGCGGTGGCCGGATACCAGCGCTGGCGGTCCGCCGCGTCGCGGATGCGGAAGGCGCCGGACAGATCGATGACGCGCGTCCCGCGCTCGAGCAGCCTGGGGGCCACCTCCGCCGACGCCGTCTCCGGGAGAGCGAGGAAGACGATGTCGGCGGATGAGGAGAGCTGGTCGATGTCGAGCGGCGTGACCGCCTGGTCCCAGATGCGCGCGAGCGCCGGCAGCGGCCGCGGCGCGCTCGTGGCGCCCGACGACATCGCCGCCGTCAGCCTGACCGCGGGATGCCGCGCGAGCAGCCGCACGAGCTCCTGCCCGGCGTAGCCGGTGGCGCCGGCGACGGCGACGCGCGTGGCCGGCTCGCCGGTGGCCGCCTGCCGGCCGGTCGCCGGGGCCGTCTTCTTGTCCGGGGCTGCTATGGGCATTCTCTCTCGTCGATCCCCCAAAAGAATATTTATACATTCGCATGCATAATCAGTCAAGGGTTTGGTGTATTCTGAAAACATGAAGGCGCGGAGGCAGGCGGTCATCCTCGACGTCATTCAGCGCGCGCCGGTGCGCAGCCAGGAGCAGCTGCGGCGCAGCATGCGCGCGGCCGGCTTCGACGTGACGCAGGCGACGCTCTCGCGCGACATCCGCGAGCTCGGCCTCGTCAAGGGGGGCGCCGACGGCGCGTATCAGCCGCCGGGACGCGCGGCCGCGCCGAACGGCAAGACCGCGGAGACGATGCTCCAGCGCGCGGTGGCCGAGTACCTCCTGCGCGTCGATCGCGTCCAGCAGCTCGTGCTGCTGCGGACCGGCCTCGGGCGCGCGCAGGCGCTCTGCGTGACCATCGACGAAGCCCACCTGCCCGAGGTGGTCGGCACCGTCGCCGGCGAGGATACGGTGCTCGTGGTCGCGCCCGATGCCCGGCGCGCGAAGGCGCTCGTCAAGCGGTTCGAACGGTTCACAGGGGAGGGACATCCAGCGTGAGCACTCGCATCGTGTTTGCCTGCTCCGGCAGCGCCGACAGCCTTGCCGCGATTCCACGTCTCGCATCGGCGCCCGGCGCCGAGGTCGTCGCCTTGACGCTCGACGTCGGCCAGGCGGCCGAGCTCGAGGGCGTCCGCCAGGCGGCGCTCGCCGCGGGCGCCGTGCGCGCGCACGTGCTCGACGCGCGCCACGAGTTCGCCCGCCACTGCATCGCCTCGTCCCGTGACGAGCGGGCGCCGTCCGCCCGGCCGCTCGTGGCGAGGACGCTCGTCGAGGTCGCGCTGATCGAGGGGGCCACGATCGTCGCGCACGGCGGCGACGAGCACGACCACGCGGAGATCGAGGCCGCCGCGCACGCCCTCGACCGCTCCATTCGCGTCATCGCCGTGAATGCGGGCGACGCCGGCGTCGATCATGGCGTCCAGCCGACGTTGTGGGAGCGCGCGCCGGGCAGGCCCGAGCTGAACGAACCGGCGCGTCTCGAGATCGCGTTCGAGGGCGGGCTGCCCGTCTCGGTCAACGGCGTGCCGATGGCGCTCACCGAGCTCATCGAGAGCGTGGCGACCATCGCCGCGGCGCCCGCCGCCCTGGTCTTCCAGGCGGCGCACGAAGCGCTTGGCGCCGGGGCTTCGAGCGCGCCGGGCGCAACGGTCTGCCTCGAGCTGTTCAAGGGGCAGCACCGCGTGCTCTCCGCCCACCATTCATGACACTCTGGTCCGGCCGCTTCGACACCGCACCCGATCCGGCGGCCTTCGATTTCGGCATCTCGTTCGGGTTCGATCGCGCGCTGTTCGAAGACGACGTGACGGGCAGCCTCGCGTGGGCGGAAGCGCTCGGGGCCGCCGGCGTGCTCGCGAAGCAGGACGCCGCCGCCATTCGCAAAGGGCTCGAGGAGATGCTCGAGGAAGGCCGCCGCGACCCGGCGTCCGTCAACGGTCCCGACGAGGACGTCCACAGCTTCGTCGAGCGCAAATTGGTGGAGCGGATCGGCGACGCGGGCCGCCGCCTCCACACCGGCCGTTCGCGCAACGAGCAGGTCTCGCTCGACCTGCGCCTCTACCTGCGGCGGCGGATTCCGCTGCTCCAGGAGTTGGTCAGGCAGGTCGTCGCGGCGTGCGCCGATCAGGCCGAGCGCGCCGGCGAGGCGCTGATGCCGTCCTACACGCATCTGCGCCGCGCGCAGCCGGTGCTCGTCGCGCACTTCTTCCTCGCCCACGCCTCGGCGCTGCGCCGAGACGTGGACAGGCTCGACGCGGCCCGTGACGAAGCCGACGCGCTGCCGCTCGGCTCCGGCGCCATCGCCGGCACCAGCTATCCGGTCGATACCGCCCGGCTCGCCACGCGCCTCGGCTTCTCGCGCGTCGTCCGCAACAGCATCGACGCGTCATCCGACCGCGACTTCGTCGCGTCGTTCCTGTTCGCCGCGTCGCTGGCGATGGTGCATCTCAGCCGCATCGCCGAGGACCTGATCATCTTCACCGGCGAGGAGCATGGCTTCTTCGAGCTCGCCGACGAGTCGGCGACCGGCAGCAGCATGATGCCGCAGAAGAAGAACCCCGACCCGCTGGAACTCGTCCGCGGCAAGAGCGGGCGCGCGATCGGACGCCTCACCGGCTGGCTCGCGACGATGAAAGGGCTGCCGGGCGGGTACAACAAGGACCTGCAGGAGGATAAGGAAGCCGTGTTCGACGCGGAGCGGACGCTGGCGGTCTCGCTGACGGCGGTGCACGCCGTCATCTCGCGCCTGACGCTCGACGCCGCGAAGGCCGGGCGCGCCGCCTCCGGGCTGCTCCTGGCCACTGACGTGGCGGATTACCTGGCCATTCGCGGGATGCCGTTCCGGCATGCACACGAGATCGTCGGGGCGATGGTGCGGCGATTGCTGGCGGAAGGGCGCGACTTCAGCAGCCTGACGCTGAAGGAGTGGAAGGAGGCGAGCGACTTCTTCGGCGACGACGCCCCGCAGGCGGCGACGCCGCTCGAATCTGTGCATGCAAAAAAGACCCCCCAGTCGACCAACCCGGATGCTGTGCAGGCGGCCTTGCGGGAGTTCCGCCAATGGCTCGCCAAAACCGGCCATTCCGGGTAAACTCTGGCGTACCGCCGCCTTTTACACCCGCCTGAGAGGCCCGGGGCCCTCCCGAGCTTGTCAGGGGAACTGATCCCGCCTGAAAAGGAACGGCTCCGGGGGAGTGCATGCAGCAACGCCGGCTTCGGCTCGGTGACATTCTGGACGACTACTGTCCGCGTGAGCGCCGCATCACCAACCACGCGGTCGTCGCGATGATCGACGACGAGGTGAAGCAGACGCGCTGCACGACGTGTGACGCGGACCACGAATACAAGCACGGGCGCATCCCGCCGCCGCGCCGGAAGAAGGACACGCTCGCCCCCACGGTACCGACCGACATGCCAGAACAGACCCAGGAAGAGACGCCGGACGCCACACCATTTGTCGAAGAGGTGCCTGGCGAGGCCGCGCCCATCGAGGCGCACGCCGAAGCCGCCGACGCGTCCATCGACCAGCCGGCGAGCGAGAACGGCGCCGACGCGGAGGAGCACGTGCCCGAAGACGATGGGCCTGTGCATCGACCGCTGATACGCGCAACGCTGCCTCGTCCGGAAGGACAGGTGCCCGAGCGCAAGAATCCCGAGTTCACCATCCGGCAGCCCGGTGGACGGGGCGGTGGCCGCGAATTCGACGGCAATCGCACCGGTGCCGGCGGCGGGGGCGGCGGCCAGCGTCATGGGCGCGGGCGCCGCGCGGGCGCCGGCGGGGGCGCGGGCGCGCGTGGCCCGCAGGGCTCCTTCAGCGGACCCTCGCGATTCGGAGGAGGCCCACGCCAGAACTCGCCGCAGGGCGGCGGCGGCCAACGGCCGAACGGCAGTCGTCCAGGGCCTTCCGGCGGTCAGCGCAGTGGCGGACGTCCGCCCGGACAGCAGCGCGGTCCCGGACGGAAACGCGGACGTTGAGCGACTTCGCCGGCAAGCTCGGTCTCATCGTCGGCATCGCCAACAAACGGTCAATCGCGTGGGCCATCGCGCAGGCGACCGCGCAGCGCGGCGCCCGCCTGGCGCTGACGTATCAGGGGCGCTTCGAAGAGAACGTCAACGAGCTGTCGGCAGGTTTACCGTCACCGCCGCTGATTCTCGCGTGCGACGTGTCATCCGACGAGGAGATCGACGCGGTCTTCGCGAAGCTCGATCAGGACTTCGGCGGGCTCGACTTCGTCGTCCATGCCGCGGCGTTCGCCAGGAAGGAAGAGCTCTCCGAGCCGTTCTCACGCACCACCCGTGAAGGTTTTCGCCTGGCGATGGACATCTCGGCGTACTCGCTCATCGCGCTGGCCCGCGGAGCGGCGCCGCTGATGGAGAAGCGCGGCGGTGGCAGCATCGTCACGCTTTCCTATTTGGGCAGCAAGCGGGTGTTCCCGAACTACAACGTCATGGGTGTCGCGAAGGCGGCGCTCGAAGCCAACGTACGGTATCTCGCCGCCGATCTCGGGCCGAGGAACATCCGCGTCAACGCCGTCTCGGCCGGTCCAATCAAGACGATCTCCGCAATGGGCATCGGCGGCTTCTCCAGCATCCTCGGCGTGTATCGCGATCGCTCGCCACTGCGGCGCAATGTCGATACGAACGAAGTCGGCGAGGCTGCCGCATTTCTCCTCAGCGACGCGGCGCGCGGAATCACGGGCGAAGTCCTGATGGTTGACGCCGGGTTCCACATCACGGGCATGTAGGTTGCACCGGCCCGTAGCGGAGGCCGGGTCCTTTCGGACCCGGCAGCTGGACCGGAGGCCCGTGATGCAGAAGCCCGGCTATTGGAAGATGACGGTGCTGGCGGCGCTCGTCGCGACCCCACTCGTGGCCGGCTGCGGCAAGACCATCGGCGAGACGATCGACGACACCACGATCACCACGCGCGTGAAGACGCAGATGCTCAACGACCCGAACGTCAGCGGCACCGGCATCGACGTCGATACCTACAAGGGCGTCGTCACGCTGTCAGGACGGGTGAAGAGCCAGGCGGAGCACGATCAGGCGGTCGCGATTGCGCGGCAGGTCGATGGCGTCACCGAGGTGAAGGACGCGCTCCAGGTCATCCCGTAGAGGTGGTCAAGTCGGCCCGCCCCAGCTCTCCGTCCTGATCAAAGCCGAGGGAACTCCCAGCCCGAGCAACGTCGCCGCCGATTCGCTGACGAGCGACGGCGGCCCGCACACGAAACAGAGCGTCTTCGCGGGCTCGTGCAGCACGGCCTCGAAGTGGCTCCGCCCGATCCGCCCGCGCCTGCCGTCCCATGACGTGCTGTCGTCGCGCGTGACCGTCTGGTGCAGTTCCAGGCGGCCCGCGCGCTCGTGCGCGCGAAGCTCCTCGATGAAGGCGAACTCGTCGCTGCGCCGCGTGCTGTAGAGGAGCGAAATCTGTTCGGCCGGGTGGCGCCGCAGCGCGTGATCGAGCATCGCGCGCACCGGTGCGATGCCCGTTCCGCCGGCGACGAACAGCACGCGCGACCCGTCGAGCGACGCGGGGAAGGTGAACGTCCCAAGCGGCCCCTCGATGTCCACGAGCGAGCCCGCCCTCGCCCACCGCAGATCCTCGGAGCCGCCCTCCATCGCGATCAGCAGCTCCAGCGCGTGCGTCTCCGCCGCGCGCTCGGGCGAACAGGCGATTGAAAAGGGCCGGCGGACGTCCGCGCCGTGCGGCCCCATCATCACCGCCTGGCCGGGAAGGTAGTCGAATGTGTGGCTGCCGATGTCGATGGCGAGGAGACGCGAACGCGCCGACGCTTCGTCGACGCGCGCGAGCGGGGCCGTCAGGAGCGTCACCGCCCCCACAGTTTACTGCGCCGCTGCGGCCGCCTCGCCGCTGCGGAGCCGCGCCCGCGCCGTCTTGCGCTGGCTCTTGTCGCGGTACATGCGGCTGTCGGCCTTGGCGAGCAGCGCCTCGTAGCCGTTGCCGTCGTGCGGAAACACGGCGGCGCCGGAGCTGATCATCATCGGGATGCGCAGGTCGGGCCGGACCTCGATCTCCACGTTGTCGACCGCTTGCTGCAGCTCGAGCCGCTTGCGCTCCGCCTCATCGCGGCCGCAGCCCGAGAGCACGACGATGAACTCGTCGCCCGCGTAGCGGACGCAGATGTCGTACGGCCGGATGGCCGCCCGCAGCGCGGTCGCGGCTTCGCGGAGCGCGCGATCGCCGATGTGATGGCCGAACGTGTCGTTGATCTCCTTGAAGTCGTCGAGGTCGAGGACGAGCAGCGAGACCTCCGCGTTGAGCCGTTCGGCGCGCGCCAGCTCGCGCGAGAGGTGCAGGAACATGAACCGCGTGTTCGGCAGCCCCGTCATCGGGTCGGTCAGCGAGTCTTCCTGGGTCTGCTCGAACACCGTCGAGTTGTGGATGACGGCCGCGGCCTGCTCGCACACACGATCCAGGAAGCGTCGATGGTCGTCAGTATAGAAGCTCGGGTCGGCGTGATACACCGAGAGCGTCCCGATGAACCGCTCGCCGACGATGAGCGGGCAGACGAGCGCCGACTGAAGCTTGGTCTCCTGACTCGAGCCGCCGGCTTCGAGGTCCGCGGCGGGTCGCGCGTTGACGAGCGGCCGCCGGTTGCGCGCCACCCAGCCGGCGAGCCCCTGCCCGCTGCGTACCTCGATCCCCTCGAACAGCTCGCCATCGATGCCGGTCGCGAAACGGCAGTCCAGCGTCTCGGTGGACTCGGTGTACAGGAAGAGCGCGCACGCCGAGAACGGCACGAGCTCCGTCAGCTTGGACGCGATGACCGCCATCGTCTCGTGGACACCCAGACTCGTCCCCATCGTCTGCGCGATCTGGTAGAGGGCGTAGATTTCCCGGTGCGCGAGCGCGATGTCTTCGAACACCGACGCCGGCAGGTCCCCGGAAGGCAGCGCCGGCAGCGTCGTCTTGAGCCGCTTGGCCTGCGCGCGGAGCGCGGGAAGGATGCGCACGAACGTCTCGACGACCTTCGGGTCGAGCGCCTTGCCCGATTCCTGCTGCAGCAGCGCCACCGCGCTTTCGATCGACATCGCCTGGTGGTACGGGCGCACCGACGTCAGCGCGTCGAAGTAGTCGACGATCGCCAGGATGCGCGCGCCGAGCGGGATCTCTTCCCCGCGGAGGCCGGATGGGTATCCGCGCCCGTCCCAGCGCTCGTGATGCCGGAGGATGAGCGGCGCAACCGGATAGGGAAACGGAACGCCGCCGATGATGCCGGCGCCGACCTCGGGATGGATGCGAACTTTCTGGAACTCCTCCGGCGTGAGCGGACCCGGCTTGGCGAGGATGTGTTCCGGCACCGCGAGCTTGCCGATGTCGTGCAGCAGCGCCGCCGTCTTCACGCCGCGCACCTCGTCCTCGGACATGCCGAGCGCGCGTGCGAGGGCGACCGCGTACAGCTCCACGCGGCGGATGTGGTTGTGCGCCGTCTGATCCTTTGCGTCGATGGCGAGCGCCAGCGCCTCGATGGTGGCGAGGTGGAGCTCCGAGATCAGGTTCGCGCGCCGTGACACGCCGAACGCGAAGTACAACGCGAGGAGGGCGAAGGGCAGGAGCCAGAACGAAGATGTCGAGAGGAACCAGGAGGCAACGAGCGCCGCGCAGACCAGGACGATGGAGCCGGGGGTGCCCCAGAGGAGGCGTGAGAGAGATTGGGGAAACGCTGCCAAGACCGTACCCCCGTTACCCGGCGCGCGCCGAGTGGACTCAGGCGTCCCTTCAGGGGAGCCAGATAATGGTGATGCGGGCTTTCATCGTCTCCCTCCGGTACGGAAATAACCGCCGCCGGAGGCGCAAAGATCCTGCCGTGCCTGGACGCCGAATCGCGAATCGCTCATAACTCGCTGTGACGAAGAGGATTTAGCGCCAGGGCGGCCCGCACGGTGACAGCGGCGCGGCCCCGAAATCCTGTTCCGAGTTGGTACAGCGTGTTCTACTCGGGTGTTCTGTTCCGGGACGTTTTCGTTTCGGGTTCGAGGCTGTACTCGACGATCTTCCGATAGAGCGTCCCGCGGCTGATTTCGAGCACCCTGGACGCTTCCTTCTTGTTCCACGACACGGCGTCCAGCACCCGGACGATGTGCGCGCGCTCGGCATCGCGCAGCGTCGGCAGGCGCGGGGGACCGTCGGTCACAGCCATCGCGACGCCCGCGTGGAGGAACTCGATGTCGTTGTCGCGGATGACCCGCCCGGGGGCCGACAGCGCGGCGCGCGAGACCGTGCTTTCGAGCTCGCGGATGTTGCCCGGCCACGGATACGCCTGCAGGCGCGACATCGCCTCGCCCGACATTGTCTTGGCGTCGAGTGGCAGACCGTTGCTGGCGCAGTAGCGCGCCAGGAAGCGGTTGGCGAGCACCGGGATGTCCACCGGGCGCTCGCGGAGCGAGGGCAGGCGGATCGAGAATGCGTTGACGCGGTAGTAGAGGTCCTCGCGGAACCGGGCGTCGCGCACGAACTGATCGAGCGGCCGGTTGGTCGCCGAGATCAGCCGGAAGTCCACCTCCAGCGACTTCTGTCCGCCAAGGCGCTCGAAGCGGCGGTCCTCGAGGACGCGCAGCAGCTTGGCCTGGGCGACGAGCGACAGGTCGCCGATCTCGTCGAGGAAGAGCGTGCCGTGATCGGCCAGCTCGAGGCGTCCCGGCTTGCGGTCGTGCGCGCCGGTGAACGCGCCCTTTTCAAACCCGAAGATTTCCGACTCGAAGAGCGTGTCGGGGAGCGCCGCGCAGTTGACCGCCTGGAACTTCTCGGTGCCGCGGCGGCTCAGCTCGTGAATCATGCGCGCGACGACTTCCTTGCCCGATCCGGTCGGTCCGAGGATGAGCACCGCGATGTCGGACTTCGCGGCGGTGCGGATCCACTCGAACACGATGAGCATCTTCTCGTCGCGGCCGATCATCTCGCGGAAGCGCTGCACCGACGGCGCCTGGTCCTCGGTGCTGATGGCGGCGCGCCGTTCCAGGAACGTGTCGAGCAGCGCCGCCGAATCTTCGTCCACCGGGCGCGCGGCGCCGAAGCGCGGCGGCGTCGTCGAGACGCGCTGGGCGACGCCGAAGCCGACCAGCTCGTTGACGCAGTTCTCGACGTCCAGGCGAAGGCGCCCGAAGGTCGACATCAGGGACTCGACGTCGAAGTTTTCCTCGGGCCGCGCGCTCAGAAAGCGCAGGAGTCCGGCGCGAAGCGGCGACTGGACGAGGTTCCGGAACCGGGTCTCGAGATCCGGAGCTTCGGCCGTCTTCGGAAGCGAGGCGACAGCGCGCCGTGCGGAAAATGTCAGTTCGTCCACAATTCTCAGAAACGGCCCGTGCGTGTTGCGCGGGCGGCTCGTCTGTTTATCGGCGCGTCTCGTTCTGAGCCACAGGGGGTGTCGGCGTGCGGGGTTCCTGGCGGTAGTACGTGGACTGGAATTGCTCAATAAGACGCTTCATTTCAAGCGCATCCCGTTTTCGATGGCCGTGGCACCTGACCGGGCTGGCGCCGCCGGACGTCTCAATATAGACATCGCTGAACACCACTCCCGTGTCCACGCGCACCGAGGCCACGTGGGCGACATGGATGGAGTGCTCGGTACGCCCGAACCAGCGCGGCGTGTGGTGGACGATCGCCGCGGGCGTGATCTGCACCTGCGTCGGGAAGAGATGGTTGCCGGAACTGAGGCGGCTGGCGCGGAAGATATGGCCGGCCGCGAACGGGCGGCCTCTCCTCCAGATCAGGAGGAGCACGCCGGCCGCGATCGCGAGAAAAACGGCCGCTGCAATAACCCAGGGCGACTGAAAGTCGAGCTGACTCATATAAAGCTTCGGATGGCGAGATGCTAAGCTAGCCGCGAGCCGCGACACAAGCGCGCTCGCCACGCCTTATGCCTCACCGCGCGCCCGGGTCGACGGGCAAGACACGCCAGGACTACCTCTCCGGCAAGCCGATTCGCTACTACCGCCCCCGCGGCAGCGCCGACATCCACACGCTGATCGACGAGGGCTTCCAGGCGTTCAACGCGGCGCGGCTCGGCGAAGCCTGCCGCATCTTCGCGGACAAGATGCTGCTGCCGGAGCACGACACGACGATTGCGCTGACCGTTGCCGGCGCGCTGACGCCGGCGGGTCTCGGCGGCTGCATCGTCGAGCTGATGGAGCGCGGGCTGATCGACGTCGTGATCAGCACCGGCGCGAACCTCTATCACGACCTGCACTACGCGCTGAATTTTACGCTGCACCGCGGCTCGCCGTTCGTCAACGACGTCGAGTTGTACGAAGAGGGCGTCATCCGCATCTACGACGTGCTGTTTCCGTCGAGCGTGCTGCTCGAGACCGACGCCTACATCCGGGATTTCCTCGTCCGGTCGGGGATGAACGGGCCGGTGTCGACGGCGGAGTTCCACTACGCGCTCGGACGCGACCTGATGGCGCGCCAGCCGGGGTGCGAGGCGTATTCCGTCGTGGCGGCCGCGGCCGCGGCCGGCGTGCCGATCTACACGTCGTCGCCCGGCGACAGCTCGATCGGCATGAACATCGCCTACCACGAGCTGATGAACGACAGCCGCCTGATGATCGATCCCAACAAGGACGTCAACGAGGTGTGCGCCTTCATCCTCGCCGGCAGGAAGAACGGCTGCGTGATTCTCGGCGGCGGCTCGCCCAAGAACTTCTACCTGCAGGGGCAGCCGACGCTGTGGGAGGTCTACGGCATCCCGAAGGGAGGCAACGACTACTTCATCCAGCTGACGACCGACCAGGTGGTGTGGGGCGGTCTTTCGGGCGCCACGCCGGCGGAGGCCGTCAGCTGGGGGAAGGTCAATCCAGGCGTGCTTCCCGACACGGTCGTCGCGTATTGCGACTCGACGATCGC
>DASQAX010000485.1:0-3170 GCA_035635535.1 Vicinamibacterales bacterium
CGCAGGGTGTTCCGCATCAGCAGCGTGATGGTCAGCGGTCCGACGCCGCCGGGCACGGGCGTCAGCGCGCCGGCGACCTCCGCCACCCCGGGATGGACGTCTCCGACCAGTACGGACCCCTTCGACCGGAACAAGCCGAGACGGGGATGACCCTCCGGAAACAGCGATGCCGCCACGCGCGCGTCGGTCACCGTGTTCATCCCCACGTCGATCACCGCCGCGCCCGGCTTGACGTACTCGCGCGTGACGAGGCCGGGCTTGCCGACCGCGGCGACGAGGATGTCCGCCTGCCGGCACACCTCCGCCAGGTTGGGCGTCCGCGAATGACACACGGTGACGGTCGCGTCGCGATGCAGCAGCAGCAGCGCCATCGGCTTGCCGACGATGTCGCTGCGGCCGATGACGACGGCGTGGCGTCCCGCGATGGCGACCTTCTCGCGGTCGAGCAGCTCGATGATCCCCGACGGCGTGCACGCGACGAGCACCGCGCGCTTCTGCACGAGCAGGCCGACGTTGACCGGCGTCAGGCCGTCGACGTCCTTCTCCGGCGCGATTGAGTCGAACACGCGCTGCTCCGCCCCGGGGCCCATCGCCTTCGGCAGCGGCGACTGCACCAGGATGCCGTCGTGGACGTTGCTGCGGTTCAGGCGATCGACGAGCGCCAGTGCCTCGGCCAGCGTCGCCGACGCCGGCAGCCGCTCGAGATCCGTCCGGAAACCGATGGCGCTTCCGGCCTTCAGCTTGTTGCGGACGTACACCTCCGATGCCGTGTCGTTTCCCACGAGCACGATCCCGAGCCCCGGCGGCCGGCCGTGCTGCGCGGCAAACGCCGCCACCTCGGGCCGGATCTCTTCCTGCATGGCCCTGGCGAGCGCCTGCCCGTCGAGCACGCGAGCGCTCATGCCACGACCCCCTTCTCTTTTTCCAACGCCTTCACGCTGTCCGTCCGTCCGAGGACGACGAGCTCGTCGCCCGCGCGCATGACGGCTTCCGGCGGCGGGTTGAACTCCATCGAGCCGCCCGCCCGCTTGATCCCCACGACAATTACCCCGAACTTCTGCCGGATGCCGGCGTCGACGATGCTCCGGTTGGCCAGCGCCGAGTCGTCCTTGATGTGCACCTGCTCCATCGACAGGTCGAGCCGCTCGGAACTGGTCGCCAGGTGGACGAAGTCCACGACGGCTGGCCGCAGCGCGGTCTGCACCATGTGCGTCGCGCCGATCTGGTACGGCGAGATCACGCGGTCCGCCCCCGCCCGGCGCAGCTTCGGCTCGGCATCGTCGGATTCGACGCGCGCGATGATGAACAGGTCGGGGCGCATGACGCGCGCGGTCAGCACCGTGAAGACATTCTCCGCGTCGGTGCCGACGGCCGCGATCAGCCCGCGCGCGCGGTGGATGCCGGCACGCGCGAGCACGTCTTCGCGGCTCGCGTCCGCTTCGAGCGCGAGCCACCCGCGCTCGATCGCCTGACGCACGCGCTCCGGGTCGCGCTCGACGACCGCCAGCGGCACGCCCTGCTGGTGCAGCTCGTTCGCGATGATGCTGCCGATGCGGCCGTACCCGCAGAGGATGAAATGATTGGCGATCTGTTCGAGCATACGAGCGGCGCGCCGCTTCACGAAGCGCTGGTGCAGCCTGCCCTCCACGATGATCGTCGCCAGCAGCGTCGCGGTGTAGAACGCCGTTCCCACACCGCAGAAGATCAGGACGATCGTGAAGACCTGCCCGCCGAACGAGAGCGGATGGACCTCGCGGAAGCCGACCGTCGCGACCGTCGTCACGGTCATGTAGAACGCGTCCCACGCGTTCCACCCTTCGATGACCATGTAGCCCGCGGTGCCGCCCGCCAGTACCGCCAGCAGCAGGACGACGGCCAGTTGCGGGCCGCGCAGGTTCGTCAATGAGTCAGCCGGCTATGCGGTCTGCCTCGCGTCGGTTTCGGCGCCGAGACGGCTGTGCGATTTCGCGTAGCCGAAGTAGAACACCAGCCCGATGACCAGCCACGCCGCGAGCCGCGCCCAGTTCGTCCACCCGAGGCCGTAGATCATCGCGCCGCAGACGATCACGCCGAGCGTCGAGACGACCGGCAGCGCCGGCACGACGAAGCCGCGCGGAATATCGGGTCGCCGGCGCCGGATGATCCAGACGCCGATGCACACCAGGATGAACGCGAACAGCGTCCCGATGCTCGTCATCTCGCCGACGATGTCGCCGGGGATGAAGGCCGCGAAGAGCCCCGTGAAGACGAAGAAGATCATGTTCGACTTCCACGGTGTCTTGTACCGTGGATGAATATCCGAGAAGACTTTCGGCACCAGGCCGTCGTGGCTCATCGCGTAGAACACACGCGACTGTCCGAGCAGCATCACGAGGATGACCGACGAGAAGCCCGCGAGAATCGCGATCGTGACGAGCTTCGACAACCACTCGAAACCGGTCATGTACTTGGTAATGGCGAAGGCGACGGACGCTTCCCTGCCGGCGGTCCGGAAATCGTCGACGGTCGCGATGCCGCTGAGCACATACGAAAAGAGCACGTAGAGCACCGTGCAGACGACCAGCGAACCGAGGATGCCGATCGGCATGTCGCGCTTCGGGTTCTTCGTCTCCTGCGCCGCCGTGGACACGGCGTCGAAGCCGATGAACGCGAAGAACACGACGCCTGCCGCGCCAAGGATCCCCATGACGCCGCCGTAGTTGTGGACCACCCCTTCCGGGGTCGTGTAGATCGCCGCCGGCGGAATGAACGGCGTGTGGTTCGCGGGGTTGATGAAACCCCAGCCGAATACGATTACCAGCACGACGATCGACAGCTTGGTGATGACGATCAGGTTGTTCACCGCCGCGGACTCGCGCGTGCCGCGGATGAGCAGCAACGAGAGCAGCAGCAGGATGAAGACCGCCGGGATGTTCATCATCCCATGGACCCCGTCCATCGCCTCGAATGGCGAGTGGCGCCATTGGTAAGGGATATCCATCCCCACATACCCGAGGACCCTGTTGAAGTACTCGCTCCACGCGATGGCAACAGTCGCGGCGCCGATCGCGTATTCGAGCACCAGGTCCCAGCCGATGATCCACGCGACGAACTCGCCCATCGTCGCGTAGGAATAGGTGTAGGCGCTCCCGGCAATCGGGATCATCGACGCGAACTCCGCGTAGCAGAGG
>DASQAX010000486.1:0-8737 GCA_035635535.1 Vicinamibacterales bacterium
CTGCGACCTTTATCCTGCCGCCAACTGCCCACTGCCGCCTGCCACCTGCCCCCTAATAGTTGAAGAAGAAGATCAGGTCCAGCCCGCCGCGCTCGACGCGCCGGAACGCGTTGCGCTGCACGCTGCTCGACACATCGGACGCGGTCCCCTGCAACCGCAGGAAGCTCGCGAGCTGATACTCGAGGATGAACTCGGTCGCCTGCTCGGCGCCGAACCCCTGACGCAGCCGGACGAACAGCCCCTTGGCCACCTGCTGCCCGACCGTCACGCTCGGTCCAAGCCCGTTCTCGCCCGCCGCCTGGATCTCGAACTCGTCGAGGTTCAGCGCGCCGCCGATCGCCTCGGACAACCCCGATGTCAGGTAGCCCCCGGCGAGCTCCTGCGCGCGGATGGCGAGCGCGATCTGCTGCGTTTCGCCCAGCTCGTTGGTCGGCGCGCCGAAGATGATGAGCGACAGGATGTCCGACTCGTCCTGCGGCGGGTTGCTGCTGAAGGACAGCTCGGGCCGCAGCATCGATCCGCGCACGTGGACGAACGTCTCGATGCCGGAGATGACGCGCCGCGCGGTCAGATCGAGCTGCGGGTCGATGACCTCGCTCCCCGGGAAGCGGATGCGGCCGTCGCGCATGATGTCGAACCGCCGTCCCTGGAACGAGTAGTTGCCGCGAACCGTGTTCACCTCGCCGGTGATGCGCAGCCTGCCGCCCGGCGCCTTGACGATGTTCACCGCGCCGCCGACGTAGGCGTTCATGTCGCCGACGTCGATCGGCGCGCTCGCCGGCTTGATGTTGTTGCCCTTCAGCAGCAGGTCGCCCGGAATGGCGAGGCCGAGCCGCAGGTCGAGCGCGTCGAACATCGACGGCAGCGCCGGCGTGGTCGGCTCGGGCCCGGCCGACTCGGCTGGCGAGATCTCCGTCGCGGTCGTCGAATAGGCGCTCCTCTCGCCCGCGAGCCGCAGCACCTCGGCGACGTCGATGGTGCCCGGCTCCACCTCGACGCTCCCCTCGACCTTCGGCGCGCGGACGGTGCCGGTGATGTGGAAGTCGCTGTCGAACTTCAGGTCGGCGGTCTTGTTCGCGATCACCTTGAAGTCGTCCGACTGCACCTTGATGTCCACCTCGCCCACCGAGCGTTCGTGCACGGCGAGGCTGCCGCCGATCGTCATCGGCCGCTTGTTCTTGTCGAGGATCCGGAACTCGTTGATCGTGACCACGTCCGGCTTCAGGTCGATCCGCGTGTCGAGCCCCGAGAACGACGTGTTGAGATCCGGCGCGACGAACGAGCCGCCCTTGATGTCGATGGCGCCGTCGACGTGCGGATCGTAGCCCGAGCCGGTGATCTTGAAGTTCGCCTGCAGCGTGCCGGTCACGTCGGTGACGTACGAGGTGAACCCCTGGACGACACCGAGATCGATCTGGCTGCTCGCCACCTCGAGGTTGATCGCTTCGCCGTCCCGCGGCGCGGCGTGCTCGCCTTCCATCGCCTTCGGCGTCGGCTGGAAGAGCGTCGTGGGCGCGAAGCCTTTCGCGGTGAACCACGATTGCGCGTCCTGATCGAGCCGCACGTCGAGGTTCATGCCGCGGCCCTGGTAGTCCACCTTGCCGCCGAACGACATGAACTTGAAGTTGCGGAAGGCGCCCTGCGACAGCGTGAAGTCGCCGGCCACCCGCGGCGCCGCCGTCGTGCCCGAGACGGTCGCGTCCGCGTTGAGCCGGCCGGCCAGGCGCTGGTCGCCGAGCATCAGCGCGTCGAGCTGCGCGACGTCCACGTTGTCGGCCTTGACGTGCAGCGTGTCGCTCGCCGACCCCACCGAGCCCTGCGCCTCGATGCGCTGGTCCCCGTTCACGAGCCGGATGTCGTCGACGACCACGCGGTTGTCGCCGTACTGGACCGTCGGATGCGACGCCGGATCGGTCTTCCAGACGATCTTCTCGGTCTCCAGCGCGAGGCTGCCGACGTGGATCTCGCGGTGGTCGGTGTGCAGCACCGCGGATCCTTCGGCGCTCAGCTGCCGCGGCCCCTGCTTCGCCACGGCGGTGAAGTCCAGCTTCTCCCGCGTGTACGTCGTGTCCGCGGTCAGCGAGTTGATCTGCTGCCCGGCCAGCTGGACGAACGTCGCGTCGGTCTTCGCGTGAACGGTCGCGTCCGCGAGGCGGAGCTGAGGCAGCGTGACGTCGAACGTGCTGTCGAGATCCAGCGCGTTGTTGTCGGCCTTCCCCAGGTTGCTGCCGTCGAGCATCCCCGCTGCCTTCAGCTCCTGGCCGTTTCCGGTGATCGTCGCGTCCACGGTCGCCGCCCCCTTCAGGTCCGGCTGGCCGAAGAGGCGCCCGAGGCGATCGAGCGACGGGGTCTCGACATGGAGCGCGAGGTTCGACGTCCCCGTGTCGTTCAAGGCGATTGGCCCCTGCCCCTTGACGTGGAGGTCCGGGCCGTCGACCACCAGCTGATTCAGGTTGCCCGCGCGGTCCTGATACGTCCCGTCGACGACCGCGGTATCGATGTCGATGCCGCCGATCGTCGAGCGGTTCATGTCCACGCGGCCCGACGCGTCGATCGATTCGGGCGTCACGCCGTTCGCGTAGCCGCGCAGCGTCACGTTGACGTCGACCGCGGCGTTGACGCGTCCCGCCACCCGCGTGTCGCCCGAAATAGTAGACGGGTCGAGCCCGTTGAATTCGCCGTTTGCGACGACGTGCGCATCGCCGCCGGCCAGGTTGGTGGAGAACTGGAACCGCGGCGTCGTCGCCCTGAAGATCTCGGAGTCGGCGAGCGTGCCTGACGCGTCCAGCGTCAGCGGATACCGGCCGCCGCCGCTCCCGTTCACGTCGAACTCGCCGGTGATCCTGCTCTGGTATTTCTCCGTGTCGAGCGCCGGGATGTTGAACCCGTGACCAACCTTCTGCAGGTCGAGGTTGGTGACGTGCCCGCGGGCCGAGTACTCCGGGGCGCCGTCGCCGATGCGGAACGTCCCCGTCGTCCCTGCGGCAATCGTGGCGTCGGCGAGCGTCGATTCCTCCATCCGGATGTCGCCCGAGAGCACGGGCCCGCGGCCCGTGAGCGTGTAGCCGAATTGCAGGTTGCTCGGCACGCCTGGCGCGTTCAGCTGCGGCGGGACGTTGCGGAGATCGACGTGAGCGGCCTGGCCGGTCAGGTCGAGGCTCAGCGGGCTGCGGGCCTCGATGATCCCCTTCGCGGTGGCGCGGCCGCCGTAGCCCGACGCGCTGCCGTCGACCGTGATCGTCGGCCAGTCGATGCGCCCCTTCGCGACGACGTCGCGCGTTTCGTAGCCGAGCACGTTGGCGCGCGACGCATTCACCGAGTACGTCCCGTTCAGCGGGTGGCTCGAGGCGGGCAGCGCGAGGTTCATCGTCGCGTGGCCGGTGACGTCGGTCCGGAACGTGGCGCCGCGCACGAGCGGCCCGGCGTTGAAGTGCTGCGTCTGCACTTCTCCGGCGACCCGCCGCTCGGGGCCGAGGCCGTCGACGACCAGGTTGCCCGTGACCTGGCCGAGCTGCTTTTCGCGCAGGTTCAGCTGGACGTCGAGGCGATCCGCGGGGCCGCTCGCGTTGATCTCGAACGCCGGCTGCAGGCCCGCGTATCCGCGCAGCGCCGGGAGGATCTTCGCCATCTCGCCGATATCGAACTTGTCGGACGAGGCCTTCACGTTGATGACGGGTGTGTCGCTGCCGATGCCGCGCACGACGCCGGCGACGCGCAGCGACGTCTCTTCCGTGCGGAGCGACAGGTTCTCGATGGTGACGCTGTCTTCGTGGCGGCGGATGACGCCCGACAGGTCGTTGACGCCGAACTCCGGGTTCCGCGCGCGGAGCGCGACGTGGGCGACGTCGACCTTCAGCTCGTTCGCGTCGCTCGTCACGCCGACCGAGGCGTCGATCTTGTCGATCACCTGCGGGACGCGCACGCCGGAGGTTCCGACCGGCTGGTTCTCGAGGTAGAGCGTGCCGCCGCTGACGCCAATCTCGCCGATGCCGATCGGCCGGCGGCTCTTCGGCTGGGTGGGGTTGGGCGTCTGCGCCTTGATCAGCTCCGTGAGGTTCCATCCCGTCGCCGTCTTCTTCACGTGGAGCGTCGGCTCGTTGAGACGGATGTGATCGAGGATGACGTTGCCGCCGAGGAACGTCAGGAAGTTGTAGTCCACGCCGACGTCCTTCAGCGAGACGACCGGCTGCCCGTTCTGCGTGACGTCCACGTCCTCCATCTCGACGCCGAAGAACAGGTTCCCGTCGATGCGGCCGATCGTCAGGCGGCCGTTCACGTAGTCGTCCGCCTGCCTGATGATGAAGCCGCGCAGCCATTCCTTGAACCACGTGGTCTGGCTGACGATGACCATCATCGACGTGACGCCGATGACCAGCGTGCAGACGAAGGCGACGACCTGGAGGAGCTTGCGCGCGATGGACATCAGAACGCCTGGCCGATGCTGAAGTGGATGCGCCAGTGGCGCGCCTCGGGGTTGCCGTTGACGCGCAGGTTGGGAATCCGATTGAGCTGGTAGCCGACGTCCACGCGCGCCGGACCGATCGGCGTCAGGTACCGGAGACCCGGCCCGACCGCGAGCACCAGGTTGGTGCTGGCGAAGTTCACGGAGTCGTTGGCGACCTTGCCGAAGTCGAGGAAGCCGACGCCGCCGATCTTTCCCCAGAGCGGCTTGCGGATTTCCGTCGATCCTTCGTACATCGTCAGGCCGCCGATCGGCAGGCCGAACCCGCTCAACGGGCTCACCTCGAAGCGTCCCCAGCCGCGGATGCTCGTCGCGCCGCCGAGGAAGTAGCGCTTGAAGAACGGGACGCTCGCATCGGTCCCGAGCGCGTTGATCGTCCCCACCTGGACGCGGTTGGCCCAGACGAAGGAGCGCGCCACGCGCGTGTACTGCTTGGCCTCGCCGCGCACCTCCCAGTAGTTATAGGTGCCCCACAGCCACTTGCCGGCCTGTTCGACGTGGCCGTTGAGCACGTAGCCGCGATTGGCGTCGAGGATGTTGTTCGTCGTGTTGCGATTGACGTCGAAGGCGACGGCCGCCGTGGTGCCGCGCGTCACCCCGGTACGCGGGTCGAGGCCGAGCGCGATCAGGTTGTTCCGGATCGTGAAGTCCTCGAGGCCCGAGTTGGTGATGGTGCTGCGCTGGAACTCGTTGATCAGCGAGAACGCCCAGTAGAGCTGCGAATTCGACTGGTGGCGCAGCGTCGCGCGCCCGCCAAGGACGTTCTGCGAGTACACCGGCTCGATCGCCTGCCACGCGCGCCCCTCGAAGTTCATCGACAGGTGGCGGGTCAGGAAGTACGGCTCCGTGTACTCGAGGCGCAGGCCGCGGTCGAGCGACGACCATTTCGTCTCGACGCCGGCGTGCTGCGCGCCGCCGAGCAGGTTCAGATGGTCCCACCGCAGCGTCGCGCGCGCCTTCTCCTCCGATCCGTACCCGACGCCCGTCGTCAGCCGCTGGTGCTTGCCCTCGCCGACCGTCACGCGCGTCGCCACGTCCGGCAGCTGCTGCGAGTTGTCTTCCTTCGACTCGATGTTCGCGAACTGGAACAGCTCCATGTTGTACAGCTTCCGCTGCGATTCGCGCATCTCGCGCCGCGAGAAGAGGTCGCCTTCCTTGTAGGTGAGCTGCCGGCGGACGATGTTTTCGCCGACCGTTTTCTCGCCGTCGATTTCAATCGGGCCGAAGTGCGCCAGCATGCCCGGCGTCGCCGAGAACGCGACGTGCACCTGGTTGCCGCCGGCGCCCTGCTGCGAGATGTCCACCTCGGCGTACGGATAGCCGTTGTCGCGCAGGAAGTTGAGCGCGCGCTCCCGCGACGCCACGGCGAGCTGCCGATCGAGCGGCTGGTTCGCCTGCAGCGGCAGGCCGTCGCGCAGCGCGCGCTGCTGCCGCGGGGCCAGCACGTCGAACCCCGTCAGGTCGATCCCGGAGACCAGCGTCGGCTGCCCTTCCGAGATGCGGACGACGATGTCGACCTGGTCCTGCTTGTCATTGAGCTTGACGTCGAACGAGCTGACGCGCGCGTCGGGATACCCGCGGTCGCGATAGAACGCCTGGATGCGTTCGAGGTCGGCCTCGAACGCGCGCCGATCGAAGTAGGTCTTGTGGCCCCAGGGCAGCTTGGAGCCGCGCCTGGTCTGGAGCGCCGCGGCCAGCGCCTTCGTGTCGACTCCCTTGACGCCCTGGAAGTCGAGGCTGTGGATCTGGACGTCCTGCTCCCGGCATCCGCCAAGAAAGATGGCAAGGAGAAGGACTAAAAGGGAAAACCGTGGACGTGCTCGCGGCATGGCGCGGTGGGTGGTCCACAGGCCATGCCAGAGCCCAGGCTCGTCTATTCCCGCGTCGTGATGGCGGGACGTCCCGACGCGACGGCCAGCATGATGCCGAAGCCGATGGCGATCAGCGCGCCGATGCCGAGCCAGACGCCCGGAATCTGGCGCAGGATTCCCGACTGCCACAGCGCGAGGCCGGCGCCGAGGAGGAGGATGAAGTAGCCAATCAGGTAGAGCTTCAGGAATCTCATGAACGGATCGGCTGCAGGAAAAGTGCCCGGTGTGCTGGCGCAGCGGCCGAAGGCAGCGAGCAGGACGTCCGTCCTGCCCACTGCCCACTGCCCACTGCCTACTGAATGGTCATTTCCACGATGTGCGCGCGACGGTTCATCGCGCGTCCCGCGTCCGTGTCGTTGGTTGCGATCGGCCGCTCTTCACCGTAGCTGACCGTCCGCATCCTGCCCGCCGCGATGCCGCGATTGAGCAGGTAATCGCGCACGGCGTTCGCGCGGCGCTCGCCGAGCGACAGGTTGTACTCCGCCGTGCCGACGCTGTCGGTGTGCCCTTCGATCGTCACGTTGAGCGTCGGGTTCGCCTGCAGCGTCATCACCGCGCGGTCGAGGATCATGATCGCGTCCGGCCTGAGCATCGACCTGTCGAAGTCGAAGTGGACGTCCTCGAACGTGATGGCGGCCCGGCGCATCACGGGGATCGTGATCATGTTGGTCGCCGTGCCGCCGCGTCCGTCGTTCGCCGTGACGGTGAGCGGATAGTTGCCTTCCTGGTTCGGCGCGGTCCAGACGGTGTTCAACCCGTTCTGGTTGCTGAACGTTCCAGCCGGCGCGCTCCACGTATAGGTGATCGTGTCGCCATCCGGATCCGTTGCGGGCGAGCTCAGGTTCGTCGACTGTCCGGGCTCGAGCGTGGGCGGATTCGCCTGGATCGGCCCGTTGAACGTGGGAGGCCGGTTCGGCGGCGGTGGCGGCGGTGGCGTTGGCGCGGGCGGCGGCGGCGGCGGTGGTGGAGCCGGAGCCGGCGCCGGTGGTGGTGGCGGGGGCACGTACACCTTCACGCCGGGATGCCAGCCAATCCGGACGTCCCACCCCCAGGCCTGGTTCGTCATCTCGCGGCCAGCGATCACGTGAGAGCCGGCGTCCTGACTGAAGTTGGCGCCGCCGTAGACGAACATGCCGCTCTTCGCCTGGAACACGGCGCCGAACTTGATGTGCCCGAAGTCCTGAATCGTGCTCTCGAGCGGCGCGACGCTGCCGTCGTCGCCGCGATACGGGGGCTGGAGCAGGACAACGTTGTCGTCGAATGACCTCTCACCGACGTACTCGGCGAGACCACGAAGCCGTGAGCGAGTGCCGACGATTCCGCCGACTCCCCAGGTGAGACCATTCGAGAGCCCGAACGGATCCGGGTCGCGACGAAAGATGCCGCCGACCGTGCCGGTCAGCTGTACCTTCTGGGCGATTTCCTTACTGGCGACCACGTCGAGATGGCCGGCCAGCTCGCTCGTGCCACCCCACTGCGTGCCGCTGGGAAATTCAAGGACAGGACGGAGCGCAAGGCTCATCCCGGCGTTGCGCGATTCGGAGATGATGCTCCATTTCGCGCCGACGACCGGTGTGCCACCCAGATTCTTCGACCAGTTGCGGCGCATGTAGGGGAAGTTCTGATCGACGCCGCCGAACGTCTGGTCGGTGGGCACGAAGGTGGGACCGCGGACACCGCGCCGCAGCCGGACGACTTTCCAGGAACCGAAGACTTCCACGCGCTCGCTGACGCCAAACGCCGCCGTAAAGCCGATGTTGTTGACATCGGTGAGGCCTTGCCGCTCATCCCAGTTGGCGCGGAACAGCTGGAAGGACGCCTTATGCGTCGCCAGCGTGTCGGCAGTCGGTACAAACCAGAGGCCCGTATCGCCGAAGAAAGTCGGCAACCCGGGCCTCCGTTCGTCACTGACGCTCTGGGTGTTTTGGGCGGGCTGATTCGTCGTCTGCGCCGCGGCGGGGGCCACGCCTACCGCGGCGAGGAGCAAGCCGCAACACACAATGCGCACGTGCACACCTCAAACCGGCGAGTCGAGTCGAGTCGTGCCGCGCGAGCTGTCGTTAGTCCGCGCGGCGGGACTCCGCGCCGGAAGCAGGAGCCCCGGCCATACTATTCACATCTCCTGCCGCAGAAACAAGAAGACGTCCGCGACCGCCGCGGCTAATCTGGCCGCCCTTGCGTCCGGCATTGCGCGCCTCGTCGGGCGTCCACTCGTGCGCCGTGCCTTTTTCATGCGCGGCGCGGCCGCCCTTGCTGGCGATCTCGCGCTGCTTTTCGGGAGACATCGAAGCAAAACCGCGCCGTTCTTTGCGAACTCCGTCCACAGCCATCCTCCTGGTTACTCGGAAACCTTGATTGCGATTGCCACCGGCGAACCGCGCCCGCGACCGAAGTCGTGAGCGGG
>DASQAX010000487.1:0-1895 GCA_035635535.1 Vicinamibacterales bacterium
CGGGTACTTCGCCGAGGCGTTCAGGTTGGCAGGCCGGTAGAGCAGCCCGTACAGGTCCGTCATGCCGTCGCGCGCCTTGACCACGATGGGCTGCGGCGGTTTCCACCCCGTCGCCACCAGGCGCGAGATGTCCGCCTTCTCGAGCGTGGCGATCAGCGTGCCGCTGGTATCGCGGAGCACGGCGGTCGGCGCGGCATCGGGCTTCGAATAGCTGTCGATGAAGTACCTCGCCGAGGGTGACGGCGCGATGACGTGCGTCGCGTCTTCGGGCGTCAGCAGCGTCAGGTTCCTGCCGTCGAACCCGATGCGATAGAAGTGCACGAAATACGGATCGCGCCCCTTCTCCTTGCCGACGCCCAGGAAGTACAGCAGGCGATTCTGCTCGTCCACCTTCACCAGCTGCGTGACGTTGCCTTCACCGGTCGTGATCTGATTCTTCAGGCGTCCGGTCTGCAGGTCATAGAGATAGAGCTGGCCCCAGTTGTCGCGCTCGGAAAACCAGATCACCTCGTTCGAGGCCGGCAGGACGCGCCAGTTGTGCGCGTCGTTGCCGGACTCGTAATACGTCGCGACCTTCTCCTCGAGCACCTCCCGCACCTTGCCGGACTCGGTGTCGGCGACGCGCAGGTGCGCTTCCTTGTGATCACGAGACGAGGAGAGAAACGCGACCTGCCTGCCGTCCGCGCTCCACTCGACGTCCTCGAACGGCCCGTTGCACTCGACGTCGTCGCACACCGACGATCGATGCGCGTCGGGCGGCATCTGTAACCGGACGAGGCGCGCGCGATCGACGTCGATGACGACGCGCTCGATCATGAAGATCTTCGGATCGCCGGGCAGCGGATACTTCCAGGCCTCGAGCCTCGGATGGCCGACGTTGGTGCTGACGAGGTACATCTCGCCGGTGCCGCGCTCGTCCAGCTGAAAGGTCGCGATCTTCTTCGAGTCGGGCGACCAGAGGAGGATCGGGTTGTCGCTGCGGGTCCAGCCGGCGTTGTCGGTGGCGTAGCCGTACTCCTTCACGCCGTCCTTCGTCAGCTGCGTTTCCCTGCCGGACGCGGTCTCCCGAACCCAGAGGTTGTAGTTGCGGATGAACGCGTCGCGCTTCCCGTCGGGTGACGTCACCGTCGGCGGTCCCTGCGCGCGCGCTTTCCCCTCGCACTTCACGCCGCCGACGTCGCACGTCCAGCGGCTGCCTCCGTTGTTGAACGAAATGGATTTCCGGTCGGCGCTGAAATCGACCTGGTTGAACGGAAGACGGTACGTCGTGTAGCTCGCCCGCGCGGCGGCCGAGAAGGCGGCGGCCACCTTCGCCTGATCGAAGGCCGCGCTCCGCGCGCCGGTGGCGGCGTCGATCTGAAAGAACTCGGTCCCGTTCTCCGTCGTCGTCCGGTACCAGAGGCGGTCGTCGCCGACCCAGGTCGGCTGCGCGGCGACGTGCAGCACCAGCCGGTTCGTGTTGTAGTTGAGAAACTTTTCGGCGCGCGCGTAGTCGTCCGCCGTGAGCGCACGCGTCTGCGCGTTCGCCGTCCCGGCGAGAAGCAGCGCCAGCGCCGCCGCCGTTCGAAGGGTGGTTGTAGGCATGCTAGAGCACTCGCACGAACACGTAGATGGTGAGCGCCGCGAGGAGAATCAGGAGCCCGAGCTGCTGCGTCCGCGTCGGCATGGCCGTCACTCGCCCCCTTCTACTTCGGCAGGGTGACGAACGGGATGGAGCCGCCGGTCACCTGCGGCAATGTGCCGTTCCATTTTTCCAGCGCGCGTAATTCGAGAATCTGCGGGTTCGACCGCAGTGCATTGGATTCGATTGTGATGGCTTCGGCTTTTCCCTTCGCTTCAGCCACTCTCTGATCGGCCTCGAACTTGATTTGCTCGAGCTTGTTCTTGGCGGCGAG
>DASQAX010000488.1:0-1694 GCA_035635535.1 Vicinamibacterales bacterium
GCCCGTATACACCTGGGTGGCAACCGTCGCCTGCTTCGAGACCGTCATGAAGTCAGCGACCGGAAGGTCACCCGAGAGGTGCTGGACGGCCGGCTCGTCGCGCAGCGCGTCGAGCTGCGCCGTGGTCGCTTCGAGCACGACCCCGCCGGTCAGGACACGGACGACCGGCACGCCGTGGCGCGCGGCAGCCGTGCGCACATCGGTTTCTGTCCCGTGTGCAATGACGCGGACGACCTTCGTTGAATGCTTTCCCTCGAACGCGCGGAGGTCATCCGACACCGAGGCGCGATGACGGAGGTTGTTGCTGCGTGGCGCCGTCGCGGCGGCAACCGCCGCGGCACACACGACACTCAGGACGATCAGTTTTCGAAGCTGCATATGTTTTCCTAGTGAGCTGTCGCTTTAGGACTCGATGTGCCCGTGAGGACTGCAACGGACAGACCGTTAGCTGAGCTGGGGCGTCATCGTGTTGATAGAGAACGGGTTGGCGCGAGACGGCCGGCCGCGACGACGCGTGGAGCCGCGACGCCGTGTGCGTTCGTGCAACATGTGCGGCCGTGCGGCACGGCGTCTGTACCGGATATCCGCTGACGATTCAACGAGTTCACGGCGTGTTCCGGAATCGGAACACACGTTGATCCGAATCAGGGCAGCGCCGGTGTGCTATCCGAGGAAAAAGCGGTAAGCGGGGTTGTCGGCTTCGATCGTGTACTCGTAGCCGAGTCCTTCGAGAAAGGATCGAAACGCGGGAAGGTCGTGGTCTTCGACTTCGAGCCCCGCGAGCACCCGGCCGAAATCGGACCCGTGGTTGCGATAGTGGAACAGGCTGATGTTCCACCGGCCCGCGAGCGCATCGAGGAAGTCGCCGAGCGCGCCGGGACGTTCCGGGAACTCGAACCGGCACAGCCGCTCGTGCTGCACGTCCGGCGCGTGCCCACCGACCATGTGGCGCACGTGCAGCTTCGCCATCTCGTTGTCGGTGAGATCGACCGTCTCGTAGCCGCTCTGGCGAAGGTGCCCGATCAGGTCTTCGGCGTCCTGGCGTGACTGCGTCGCGAAGCCGACGAAGATGTGCGCCTGCTGCCGTCCGGAGAGGCGATAGTTGAACTCGGTGACGACGCGGCGGCCGATCGCCCCGCAGAACTCACGGAAGGCGCCCTTGCGTTCCGGGATGGTGACGGCGATGAGCGCCTCGCGCGCTTCGCCGACCTCCGCCCGCTCGGCCACGAACCGCAGGCGGTCGAAGTTCATGTTCGCGCCGCTCAGCACGGCGGCGAGCACGCGCCCGCGGACGCCCTCGCGCCCGACCCACGCCTTCAACCCCGCGGTCGCCAGCGCGCCGGCCGGCTCCATGATGGTCCGCGTGTCGTCGAAGATGTCCTTGATCGCCGCGCACACCTCGTCGTTGGTGACGCGGACGACTTCGTCCACCGTGTCGCGCGCAATCGCAAACGTCAGCTCGCCGACGTCACGCACCGCGACGCCGTCCGCAAACAGGCCGACGTGATCGAGGTGGACGCGCCTCTTCGCCTCGAGCGACCGGTACATCGCGTCGGCCTCGAACGGCTCGACGCCGATCACCTTCACGTCCGGCCGCAGCGCCTTGATGTAGCCGGCAATGCCCGCGATGAGCCCTCCGCCACCGACCGGAACGAACACGGCGGAGAGGTGATCCTGGCTGTGGCGCAGGATCT
>DASQAX010000489.1:0-3734 GCA_035635535.1 Vicinamibacterales bacterium
GCCCTTGACGACCTGGTAGGGACCGCTGACTTCCTCGCCGCCCTTTCCATCAACGGGCTCATACGCGGAGGAGATCACGTTGGTATTCGACGCGAGCGCGCCCGGGGGCAGCGCCGCCGCCTCACCTTGCTGGAGACCGGCCGCGGCCACCTCTCGAGCGGCCCCGAGAGACCAGGTGACGAGCGCACCCAGCGCCAACCCCAGCCCCAGGGCCAACGTTACGCTCATGCCCGAGTGTCGCGTCTGTTCACTCATACACGTCCTTATACACCCGCGCCTGAAGGTTTCGGTTGCCCTGAAGCCCACTCGTCCGTTCTACTAGCACCACCAGCGACCGGCGTTCACGCCGGTCGCTCGAACTCGAGGAGGCTTATGTCGACGCCAAGAATCTTACGTCTCGTTGTTGGTGCCAGCGCGACGCTCCTCCTGGCTGCGTGCGGCGCCGGTGGGTCCGGTGAGCGCGCTACCGCCGCGCCGCTTTCGGCGGCGCCCGCGGCCGCAGGCAGTGCGATTTCCGGCCAGGGGTTGCCAAACCCGGCGACGCACGTCAACCGCAACTGGGGTCAGCTGCCGGCCGGCCGGAAGTGGGGCACGACTGCCGGCATCGACATCGATCCGCTCGACGGCAACGTCTGGGCCTACGAGCGCTGCGGCGCCGGCGCCGCCGGCGGCGCGGGCGGCGGCGCGGTTGATTGCGAAACCAACCCGGTCGATCCGATCTTCAAGTTCGATCGCAACACCGGCGCCGTCCTGGCGAATTTCGGCAAGGGCGTGATGGTGACGCCTCACGGCATCTCGGTCGACAAGGACGGCAACGTGTGGGTGGCCGACTTCTCTGGCAACAAGGCGGGCACCAGGGGGTACCAGGTCCACAAGTTCAGCCCGCAGGGCAAGAAGCTACTGAGCCTCGGCATCGCCGGCAAGCGGGGCAACGCCGATGGCCAGTTCAACCAGCCCAACGACGTCGTCGTCGGGCCGGACGGCAGCATCTATGTGTCTGACGGACACGATGCCCAGGGAATGACGACGACCGCCGCCATCGCCGAGGGGCTCAAGAACGGCGCGACGAGCCGCATCAGCAAGTTCTCGCCCGACGGCAAGTTCATCAAGTCGTGGGGAACCATCGGCATGCGTCACGGCGAGTTCCGCACGCCGCATGCGCTCGCGTTCGACTCGAAAGGCCGCCTGTGGGTGGCCGATCGCGGCAACCACCGCCTGGAGATCTTCGATCAGGACGGGAAGTACCTCGAGTCGCGCTACATGTTCAGCCGCCCCAGCGGGATCTTCATCAAGGGCGACACGCTCTATGTGATCGACTCGGAGTCGGGTCCGCTGAACCATCCGAACTGGCACGACGGTGTGCGCGTCGGGCCGGTGGACGAGGATCGCGTTGTGGCGTTCATCCCGCCCTTCGAGCGTGAGGATCGCGTGTATCAGGGTGCAGCGGGCGAAGGCGTGGCGGTCGATGCCGACGGCAACGTGTACGCGGCCGAGGGGCCCAACTCCTTCGATCAGGCGGGCGGAGCCTTCACGAAGTACTCCGTGAAGTGACGCCGCTGTCCTTCGCTCGTCTATTTGGCGGTCCGGCGCGCCGCGCGGTCGAATCCATCGTTCCCCGCCGTACGTTCGACGATGTCATCCTGCCGCCAGCGACGCGCAGGGCCCTCGACGAGGCACTCGCGCAGGTCACGCAGCACGAGCTGATCTTCAACCGCTGGGGGCTCGGTGAACGGCATCCCACTGGCCTGGCGCTCGCGTTCAACTTCGCGGGTCCGCCAGGGACGGGGAAGACGATCTGCGCGGAGGCATTGGCGCACTCTCTCGGGCGCCGGCTGCTGCTCGTCCGATATGCAGAGCTCGAGTCACTCTGGATGGGAGAGACGCCGAAGAACGTCGCCGCGATCTTTCGCACGGCTCGCGACGAGGCCGCCGTGCTCTTCTTCGACGAAGCCGACGCGATCGCGTCGAGACGCTCCACCTCGCCCGACTCGGGCTTTCAGCGCGAGTCGAACACCGTCGTCAGTGTGTTGCTGCAGGAACTGGAGTGGTACAACGGCGTCGTCATCTTCGCCACCAACCTCGCGGCGAACTTCGATCCGGCATTCGAGCGCCGCATTCGCACGCACGTGCTGTTCGACATGCCGGGCCCCGCGGAACGGGAGCGGATCTGGCGCGTCCAGCTGCACCCGCGCACGCCGCTCGACACAGACGTGGACTTCGCCGAGCTGGCACGCCGCTACGACGTGAGCGGCGGCGATATACGCAACGCCGTCTTGAAAGCGGCACTCGCCGCCGCCGCGCGGCCGGGTCACGATTCGTCGAAGCGGATTTACCAGCGCGATTTCGAGGCGGGTATTGAATCCGTCCTCGCCGGCAAGCAGGTGATGCGGCAATCGCTGTTTACGGACGCCGCCGAGGCCACACGGGAGCAGCTGCTGCTCTCCGAAGCACCGGGGAGCCGACGCCTGGTCGCTTACGCGATCGCGCTGGGCGCGGTCGCGTTCATCGTGGCGCTGGCGGCGCTGCTGATCGCCGCGCTGAAGTAGCCACTCAATGCGCCGAACGCGAAGCCGCCCACTGCAACCCGCCTGACGCACGCGGCCGCCGAACGCCGTAGAATGGCGCCCGTCATGACTACTTCGCGACGGCTCGTGATTGTCGGCGCGCTGCTGTCGCTGGCCGCGCCAGCGGCTGGCCAGGATACGGCGCCACAGGCTGACGGTGCAGCCCTCTTCAAGACCTACTGCGCCATGTGCCACGACGGACCGGCCGCCGACGCACAGGCGCCGCGCCTCGACACGCTGCGACGGCTGAGCGCCGAGCAGGTGCTGGCGACGCTCGAGCGCGGCTCGATGCGCGCGCGGGCCGCTGAGAGGAGCCGTGCACAGCGCCGCGCGCTGGCGGCGTACGTGTCGGGCAAACCTCTGGCGGCTTCCGACGCTGCAATACCGAAATCCGCATTTTGCAGCGTCACGGCACCCCCACCGGCCAAGGCACTTGCCGAACCGTCGTGGAACGGCTGGGGACTGGGGATCGCGAATACACGCTTCCAACCGGCGCACGCCGCCGGAATGACGGCAGACGATGTGCCGCGGCTCACGCTGAAATGGGCCTTCGGGTTCCCCGGTGCAAGCTCCGCGGGCACGCAGCCGGTGGTCGTCGGGGGGCGCGTATACGTCGCGACCGCCGAAGGTGAACTGTTCGTGATCGACGCGAAGACCGGCTGCATGTACTGGAGGCTCGAGGTCGAGGCGGCGATCCGCAGCGCGATCACGCTCGACGAGCGGCCGGACGGAATGCTCGTCGCCTATTTCGGCGATCAGACCGCCAATGTGTATGCAGTGGATGCGAAGGTCGGCAAGGTGCTCTGGAAAGTCGCGGGGGACGATCATCCGCACGCCGCGATCACGGCCGCGCCGCAGCTCTATAACGGCCGGCTCTATGTGCCGGTGTCATCCCGCGAAGAGTCGCAGGTCGGCGATCCCCGCTACCCGTGCTGCTCGTTCCGCGGCAGCGTCGTCGCGCTGGAGGCAAAAACCGGCAAGCGCCTCTGGAAGACCTACACCGTTGCGGAGAAGGCAGTGCCGACCACAAAGAACAGCGTCGGCACGCAGCTGTACGGGCCGGCCGGCGGCGCGATCTGGAACACGCCGACGATCGACACGAAGCGGAACGTGCTCTACGTGGGCACCGGCAACAACTTCGCGCCGCCCGCGACGGCATTGTCGGATTCA
>DASQAX010000490.1:0-7108 GCA_035635535.1 Vicinamibacterales bacterium
CAGGCGGCGCTCGACATGGTGCGCCGCATGCTATTGGAGACTTAGGCGGGTCCGCTCGCGCTGGCACCGGCCGCTTCGCGGCACCCGCCCCACGTACGTAGGCCGCGGCTAGGAGACGCTCCTGTACACCCGTTCGTCGAAGAGCGCGCCCGAGAACGGCCCGAACGTCTCGCGGAACTTCTTCGTGTGGTCCGCGACGGCGTGCGCGTCGAGCGCCTTCTCGTCCCTCCACACCTCGACGATCGTGAAGTGGTTGTTGCGGTTCGGCTGCACCGTGATGAGGAAGAACGCGCTGCCAGGCTCCTGGCGCGATCGAATGGCGAGGTCGTTCAGCGCGCTCGCAGCGGCGTCGCGTGAAGGCGGCACGGAGTCGGCGTGTGTCACCACGTAGACGCCACCGGCCGCGCCCGTCGTCGCTGACGGAGGTCCGGACGCGCTGAGGAGGCGCTCGTCGACCGGGCTGACGCGCGTCGCCTGCAGCACCTCGTCGAGCCTCTTCGTTTCGGCCGCGCCCTTGTGCGCCTCGAGCGCCGCGTTCTCGCGCCAGCTCTCGTAGATCGCGAAGTGGCTGGTCCGGCCTACCTGCTGCAGCACGTCGATCCGGAGCGCGCCGCCGGCTTTCATGGCGGCCTGCCGATAGTCCTTCAGCGCGGACGTGACGCGGTTCACGTCGGCAGGCGCAACCTCGAGATAGACGATCCGATAGGTTGCCGGGGCGATGGGATTGGGGGCCGCGGTCTGGCCAGACGCGGGAGCAATCGGCAGCAGCAACGAGATGACAGCGAGCAGGGAACGGAACATCAGACCCTCCAATCCACAGCGTGCGAGTATACACAGGTGCGACTGTTCGTCGCCGCGGAGATCGGCGAGACACTCGCGGCTCGTGCCGCAGATGTGAGCCGGGAGCTCCAGCGCCGGGCTGGTGAAACCGCGCCGCGCGCCAAGGTCACGTGGGTCCCTGCAGACCGCCTCCACCTCACGGTTCGCTTCATCGGAGACGTTGACGACACCCGCGCGGCGGCCATGCGAGAGGCGCTCGAGCCGCCGCTGGATGTCGCGCCGTTCGACCTGACACTGGGCGGCGCCGGCGCCTTTCCGGAAGGCGGCGCGCCGCGCGTCCTGTGGGTCGGTGTGGCAGCCGGACGCGAGGAACTGATCGCCGCCGAACGGGACATCAGCGCGCGGCTGGCGCGGCTTGGCATCCCGGGGGAGGACCGCGCCTACAGTCCGCACCTGACGCTCGCGCGCGTGCGCGAGCCCGCCGGACTCCGCTCCGCGCAACTCCTCGAAGGCCTCACCGACCGGACCGTCGGCACGGTCCACATCGACGCGATTACACTGTTTCAGAGCAAGCTGTCGCCGAAGGGGCCGACCTATACGCCTCTTCTTCGAATTCCTGTGGGGCCGGTCTGAAGACCGGCCCCTGCACCGATGGGGATCATCGCTTTCGCATTTGGATACCTGCTGGGCTCGATTCCGTTCGCGCTGCTGCTGACGCGGCCGCGAGGGATCGATCTCCGTCACGTCGGCAGCCGCAACGTCGGCGCCGCGAACGTGCTGCGCACGGCCGGCGTCGTCCCGGCCGTCGCGGTCATGCTGCTGGACAGCGCGAAGGGCGCAGTGGCGGTCCTCGTGGCGCGCCTCATGACCGACGACTTGATGGTGGTGACCATCGCGGGCCTTGCGGCGATTTGTGGTCACGTCTATCCGGCGTGGCTGCGCTTCCGCGGGGGCAAGGGCGTCGCCGCGTCGGCCGGCGTGTTTGCGGTGCTCGCGCCGCTGGCCACAGCGGTCGCCGCGCTGGTGTTCGTCGCAACCATCATCGTGACGCGCTTCATTTCCGCCGGCTCGATTGCCGGCGCGCTGACGCTCGCGGTCGCGGCCGCCGCCGGCAACGTGCCGGCGCCCGTCGCGGCCGGCGCCACGCTCGCCGCCATCCTCGTCGTCCATCGGCACCGCGACAACCTGTCGCGGCTCATCGCGGGCACCGAACGCCGGATTGGACTGCGCCTGTGATCGCCGTGCTCGGCGCGGGCGGGTGGGGGACCGCGCTTGCCGTGCACCTGGTGCGCACGGGCCACGACGCGTGGCTGTGGGGGCGCGACGCGTCGCTCATCGCGGAACTCCGCGCGCGGCGCGCAAACGCGGTCTACCTGCCTGACATCACGTTCCCGCCGCGATTGAAGGTCACGTCCGATCTCGAGGAAGCGCTCGACAACGTGAACGTGATCGTGGCGGCCGTGCCGTCACACGGCATGCGCGACGTGCTGCGGCGGGCCGCGCCGCTCGTGCGGGACGATGCGATTGTCGTCAGCGCCGCGAAGGGCCTCGAGCAGGACACGCTCTTTCGACCGTCCGAGATCGTGCAGCAGGAGCTTGGCGCAGGCGTGCGCGTCGGCGTGCTGTCGGGGCCGAGCTTTGCCTCCGAGATGGCGCGCGAGCTGCCGACCGCTGTCTGCATCGCGTCGGCGAACACCGCCGTGGTCGAGCAGGTGCAGGCAGACTTTCGCGCACCGTACTTCCGGCTGTACGGCACGAGCGATGTGGTCGGTGTCGAAGTCGGCGGCGCGCTGAAGAACGTCATCGCGATCGCCGCCGGCGTTGCCGAAGGCCTCGGCCTCGGCCGGAACGCGCAGGCGGGGCTCATCACGCGCGGTCTCGCAGAAATTGCGCGCCTCGCCTGCGCGGCCGGGGCGCGGCGCGAAACACTCGCCGGCCTCACCGGGCTCGGCGATCTCGTGCTGACGTGCACGGGCAGCTTGAGCCGCAATCGTCACGTCGGTCTCGAGCTGGCGCGCGGCCGCTCGTTGCCTGACGTGCTGGCGAGCATGAAGATGGTCGCGGAAGGCGTGCGCACGACCGATGCGGCGCTGGAACTGGCGGCGCGCCACGGTGTCGAGCTGCCGATTGCGGCCCAGGTAGCGGAACTGCTCGCGGGACGCAAGGACGCGCGCACGGCGCTGTACGATCTGATGCTGCGGCCGCAGAAAGCAGAGACTGGTTAGTGGTTGGTAGGTGGTAGGTGGTGGTTCCTGAGACTTGGGATTTGGGGTTTGGGATTTGGGATTTTTTGACAAGCTCCGCGACAGCCTGACGCGCACGAAAGAGCAGATCGTCAGCCGCTTCGAAGAGATCGTCCAGCAGGCCGACGCCGGCGAGCAGCGAAGCCGGCCGCTCGACGTGGACACCATCGAAGCGCTCGAGGAGCTGCTGATCTCCGCGGACGTCGGCCTCGCCGCGACCGAGCGCATCGTCAACGCCGTCCAGGCGCGCGCGCGTCACGGCGAGAGCCTGCGGGACCTCGTGAAGGAGGAGATCCGCCGTGTCTTCGACGCGGTGGAGCAGCGGGCGCCGGATGGCCATCATCCACACGTGACGATGATCGTCGGCGTCAACGGCACGGGCAAGACGACGACGGTCGGCAAGCTCGCGAACCTGCTGAAGGCGTCCGGGCAGCAGCCGCTCGTCTGCGCCGCCGACACGTTTCGCGCGGCGGCGGTCGAGCAGCTCGAGATCTGGGCGAAGCGCGCGAACGTGGACATCATCCGCGCGAAGGAAGGCGCCGACCCCGCGGCGCTCGTGTTCGACGCGATTCAGTCGGGCAGGGCCAGGGGGCGCGATCCGATTCTCGTGGACACCGCCGGCCGCCTCCACACCCGCGTGAACCTGATGAACGAGCTCGACAAGATTCGCCGCGTCGCCGCGCGCGCGGCCGAGGGGGCGCCGCACGAAGTGCTGCTCGTGCTCGACGCGACGGTGGGGCAGAACGGCCTCGCGCAGGCTCGCGAGTTCACCACGGTCGCCGGCGTCACCGGCATCGTGCTCACCAAGCTCGATGGCACCGCGAAGGGCGGCGTCGCGGTGGCGATTGCCAACGACCTGAAGCTGCCCATCAGGTACGTCGGCGTGGGCGAGGGGATCGACGACCTGATTCCGTTCTCGGCGCAGGACTACGTGGACGCGCTGTTCCAGGAGAAGTGGTAGCTCTCGAAGACCGGAAGTGGATGCGGCGCGCGCTCGAGCAGGCGCGACGCGGTCTCGGCCGCACCACCCCCAATCCCATCGTGGGCGCCTGCATCGTCACCGATGACGGCGTCGTCGTCGGCGACGGCGCGCACGAACGCGCGGGCGAACCGCACGCGGAGGTGCACGCGCTGAACGAGGCCGGCGCGCGCGCGCGCGGCGCGACGCTGTACTGCACGCTCGAGCCGTGCTCACACACGGGACGCACCGGTCCGTGCACCGAGCGCATCATCGCCGCGGGAATCAGGCGGGTGGTCGCCGCGATGGAAGACCCGTTTCCGCTCGTGAGCGGCCGCGGCTTCACGGCCCTCCGCGCGCACGGCATCGACGTGCACGACGGGCTCGAGCGCGAGGCCGCGCTCCGCCTCAACCAGCCGTTTCTCACGGCGGTGAGGGAAGGGCGCCCCTTCGTCATCGTCAAGGCGGCGACGAGCCTCGACGGGCGAATCGCGCGGGCGCCGGGCGTGCGGACGCCACTCACGTCGCCGGAAGCCAACCGCCGGGTCCAATACCTGCGGGCGCAGGTGGACGCGATCGCCGTCGGTTCGGAGACCGTGCTGGTGGACGATCCGCTGCTGACGGTCCGCGACGTGTACCGCGAGCGGCCGTTGATACGGGTGATTTTCGACCGCCGGCGGCGAACGCCCGCGAGCGCGCGCGTCTTCTCGACGATCAAGGACGGTCCCGTGGCGGTGGTCGGCTCGCCGGGCGAAGACCTGCAATCGGTGCTCCGCCACCTGGCGAGCGAGGGCATCCAGAGCGTGCTGCTCGAGGGGGGCGCGCACGTGCACGCCGCGGCGTGGGACGCGGGGGTCGTCGATTACGTGCAGCTCTTTGTCGCGCCGGTGGCGCTGGGGCCCGAAGGCGTGCCGTTGTTCGGCGGCCGGCCGTGGTCGATGGCGTCGCTGATCGAACCGAGGGTGGAACTGCTCGGGCCGGATACACTCATCGAGGGGTATGTTCACCGGCCTCATTGAAGCGGTCGGCAAGGTGGCCGAGCTGAAAAGCGCGGCGGGTGGATTCCGTGTCCGCGTCCGCACCGGGCTCGCGGAGTCGCTGTCGCAAGGCGACAGCCTGGCCGTCAACGGCGTGTGCCTGACCGTCGTGGCGGCGGACCAGGGCGAGGTGCAGGCGGACATCGGTCCCGAGACCGCACGCGTCACCACGCTCGGGTCCCTGCGTCACGACCAGGGCGTGAACCTGGAGCGGCCGATGGCCGCGGATGGCCGCGTCGGCGGCCATTTCGTCCAGGGTCACGTCGACGGAACAGGGGTCGTTGCCGAGATCCGTCCGGACGGCGAATCGCACTGGCTGACCATCTCGTTCGACCGGAGCCTTGCGCCGTATTTCATCCGCAAGGGCTCGGTCGCGGTCGACGGCGTGAGCCTGACGGTGGCGGGGCTGGGCGGCACCGTGTTCGACGTGATGATCATCCCGTTCACCTGGGCGAACACGGCGCTGTCGTCGCTGAAGGTCAACGATCGCGTGAACCTCGAATGCGACATGATAGGGAAGTATGTGGCGCGGGCCGTCGCGCTCGCCGAGGAGCAGAGTGGTGTAGGGGCCGACCTTAAGGTCGGCCCCTACGGAGCTCAGAAATGACCAAGAGCATTCGCATCGCGAAGGGCGCCCGAAAAGGGACGCCGTTTGCCTCGATCGAGGAGGCGGTCGACGCCATCCGCCGGGGCGAGATGATCATCGTCTGCGACGACGAGGACCGCGAGAACGAAGGCGACCTGACGATTGCCGCCGAGAAGGTCACGGCCGCGACGATCAACTTCATGGCGAAGCATGGGCGCGGGCAGATCTGCCTCTCGATGACCGGCGCCCGCCTCGACGAGCTCGACCTCCCGCTGGCGGTCAGCTCGAATACGACGACCTTCGGCACGGCGTTCTGCGTGCCGATCGATCTGAAGGCCGCCGGCACCGGCATCTCCGCGGCCGATCGCGCGGCGACCGTGCTGGCGGCGATCGACCCGCAGACCAGACCGTCGGACCTCGCCCGTCCCGGCCACGTGTCGCCGCTCCGCTCGCGCGACGGCGGCGTGATGGTCCGCGCCGGTCAGACGGAGGCGGCCGTCGACCTCGCGCGGATGGCCGGCCTGTATCCGGCAGGCGTCATCTGCGAAATCATGAACGAGGACGGCACGATGGCCCGTGTGCCGGAGCTGACGAAGTTCGCCCGCAAGCACGCGATGCCGATGATCACGATCGCCGATCTGATCAAGTACCGGATGCGGACCGAGCGTCTCATCAAGCGTGCCGCGCACGCGCAACTGCCGACCGAGCACGGCGACTTCGAGATCTTCGCCTACGAGAACGCCGTCGACCACATGACCCACGTCGCGCTGGTGCGCGGCGACATCGGCGAGGGCAAGGACGTGCTCGTCAGGGTGCATTCGAAGTGCCTGACCGGCGACGTCTTTCATTCCGCGCGCTGCGACTGCGGCGCGCAGCTCGAGACGGCGATGGCGCGTATCGCCGCGGAAGGGCGCGGCGTCCTGCTGTATCTGAACCAGGAAGGGCGCGGCATCGGCCTCGCCAACAAGATCCGCGCGTACGAGCTGCAGGACCAGGGGTTCGACACCGTCGAGGCCAACGAACGCCTCGGCTTCAAGCCGGACCAGCGCGACTACGGCATCGGCGCGCAGATTCTCGGCGACCTCGGCGTCAGGACGATGCGGCTGCTGACGAACAATCCACGGAAGTTCGTCGGCCTGCAGGGCTACGGCCTGTCGGTCTCTGAAGCCGTCCCACTCGAGATTCCGGCGTCGGAATCCACGCGGAAGTACTTGAAAACGAAGAAGGACAAGCTCGGACACAAGCTCTCGTCCGTATGACCTCAACCTGTGGGGAAGGGCCTTCAAGGCTTGCCCAACGCGTGCAAAGTGCCATAACATAAGCGTTTGCGTCCGTCGGGTTTGGCCCACGCAGGGTGGAGCAGGCCATAAAGGCTTGCTCCACAGGCTTCCATGTTCGAATCGCTGAGCACGCGCATCCAGGATGTCTTCAAGTCGCTGCGCGGCGAGGTCCGGCTCACGCCCGAGCATGTGGAAACCGCCCTGCGGGAGATCCGGCTGGCGCT
>DASQAX010000491.1:0-2185 GCA_035635535.1 Vicinamibacterales bacterium
TCCAGTTCGAATCGAACGCCTCGAGCAGCAGGCGGCGCTCCTCGATCCCGACGTCGGGCGGCGACAGGAGGATGCGCTTCATCGCGCGACGGACCCCATGAAGCGCTCGGCGCTCGCGTGACCCGGCTGCGTGACGCCGCGGCGGCCGATCACCTGGCCAACCGTGCGCAGCAGGATGCGGACGTCGGCGCCGAAAGAATGCGAGCGGACGTATTCGAGGTCGAACGCGAACTTCTCGTCCCAGGTCAGCGCGTTGCGGCCGTTGATCTGCGCGAGGCCCGTGATGCCAGGGCGCACGTCGTGACGGCGGCGCTGGGCAGGCGTGTAGAGCTCGAGGTACTCGGTGAGCAGCGGCCGCGGTCCCACCAGGCTCATGTCGCCCGTGAGCACGTTCCAAAGCTCCGGCAGTTCGTCGAGGCTCGTGGAGCGCAGGAACCGGCCGAACGGGGTCAGTCGCTCCCCGTCGGGCAGCAGATCGCCGTGCGCGTCGCGTGCGTCTGTCACGGTCCGGAATTTCAGCATTCGAAAGGGCCGGCCCCGCAAACCGGGGCGCGTCTGGACGAAGAAAACCGGCGATCCGAGCCGCGTTCTCACCGCCATCGCCAAGGTCAGCAATGCTGGTGCCGTGAGCGCCAGACCGAGCGCGGCGAGGCACACGTCCACGGAACGTTTCAGGTGATTCCGGTACATCGACAATTCAGGTGGGAAGCGCCCCGGCGGGCGGCCGGCCGACCAAAGATCTAGTTCACCGAGAGGTAGAACTTTGTTAGTGCGGCCCAGACCTTTTCACGGGCAAAAAATTCGTGCACTCTGCGCCGTCCTGCGCGTCCGTGCTTTCGGCGCAGCGACGGTTCTCGAAAGTAGTTACTGATTGCCGCCGCAATCTGCTCGGACGACAGCGGGTCGACCAGTTCGCCTGTCGTGCCACTCTCGACGGCATCGACGACCCCGGGCACCCGGAACGCGACCACCGGCACCTCCATCGCCGCGGCTTCGAGTGCAACATTGGGCAACCCTTCGCGGTGGCTTGGCATGCAGAGGACGTCCATCAGCGCGTAGAGCGGCGCGGGGTACCAATCCGGGCCCGTGAAACGGACGCGCGGGTCGGCCTCGAGTGCCTTCAGGATTTCGGGCGCGACAGGATCGTTGGCCTCGTCGGGCCCGACGATCAGCAGATACGCGGTCGGAAACGCGTCGCGCACGACGCGCCAGGCGTGATACAGCTGCTCGATTCCCTTTTCACGCCCGATCCGGCCAAGGAAACCAATCAACAGCGCATCGGCGGGAATGCCCAGATTTGCACGCGCCCTCGTGACGGCGTCCGACGGGAAACGACCCGGATCGAAGACGGACATGTCGACGCCGTTGGAGCTGCCGTGGCCGAGCACGACCGCCTTGTCGGCAGGGCACATCCCCGCGGCCACCAGTTCGAGCCGGATGGAAGGGCTCACGCACACGATATGTGTCGCGGCGCTGCACGTCAGGCGCTCCACCGCGAACAGGACGCGCCGCATGACGCCCCGTGCGGTCAGCATCGGGAGACCGTGGACGTAGTAGACCCGGACGCGCACCCGGAGGAGATACGCGGCGAGTGTCCCGAGCACCGCCGCTTTCGGCGTTCCCGACTGCACGACCGACGGCCGCAGGCGCCTGAGCGTGCGGCAGAGCCTCACGAACGACACCAGGTCGGACCACGGCGCGATCCGCCGCGCCATCGGCACCGGATGGACGGGCACCTGCTCGTACCGCGAATACTCGTCGGCCAGCCGGCCGGGCGAGGACACCGCGTGCACCTCGAAGCCGGCGCCGGTCATCACCGCGGCGTGGCCCTGGCCAAGCTGGAACGAGAGCGGGACGGTCACGATCTTCACGAGGCGCGGCCGCGGGCTCATGCCGGCTGCCTCAGAAGGTCGTTGAACAGGTCCGACCAGCCAGCCACGACATTGTCGACGGCGTAGTGGCGCTCGACATACGCGCGGCCGGCGTCTCCCATGCTGCGCAGGTCGGATGACGATCGCGCCATCAACGCCGACATCGCCGACGCCAGCGCAAGAGGTCTCCGCGGTGGAACGATGAGGCCGCTCACCCCTTCGTCGACGACTTCGCGCACGCCGCCGACATCCGTCGAGACGATCGGGGTGCCCGCCGCCAGCGATTCGATGACGACGTTCGGAAGCCCTTCCCA
>DASQAX010000492.1:0-1828 GCA_035635535.1 Vicinamibacterales bacterium
GGCGAGGTGGAAGTGCCGACCATCTCCGGCAAGTCCGTGCGGCTGAAGATCCCCGCACTGACACAGAACGGACAGGTGTTCCGTCTCAAGGGCTACGGGATGCCGGCCGTCGGCAAGAGCGACGAGAAGGGCGACGCGTGCGCGCGTGTCGAGATCCAGCTGCCCGCGCAGCTGACGCCCGAAGAGCGCCTGCACTACGAAGCGCTCGCGAAATTGCACGAAGGGGGCGCGAAGACACACAGCGCCGCCTAGCAGCTGGCAAGCGCTGCGTAGCAGCGGGCAGCTGGCAGCAGCCGCTGGCAGGAAGAACACCATGGACTTCAAGAAACTGACCGAAAAGGCGCAGGAAGCGGTGATGACGGCGCAGAACCTCGCGTCGGAGATGACCCACGCCGAAATCACCCCGGAGCATCTGCTGGTCGCGCTCGCGGAGCAGGAAAACGGCATCGTGCCGTCGCTGCTCCGCAAGATGACGCTCGACCCGGTGCAGGTCGCCGGCCAGGCCAGGATGCTCTTCGAGTCGATGCCCAAGGCCTATGGCGCCGACGTGCGCCTGTCGCCGCGCATGAACCTGATCGTGCAGTCGGCGCAGGCCGAGGCCACGCGGCTGCAGGACGAGTACACGAGCACCGAGCACCTGTTCCTCGCGCTCGCGAGCGAAGGGGGGCGCTCCCCCGCCGCGCAGCTGCTGAAGCGGCTCGGCGTCACGAAGGACACGCTCTACCAGGCGCTCACGCAGGTCCGCGGCAGCCAGCGCGTCACGTCGCAGAATCCGGAGTCCACCTACGAAGCGCTCGCCCGCTACGGCCGCGATCTCACCGAGCTCGCGCGCAAGGGCAAGCTCGATCCGGTCATCGGCCGTGACGAGGAGGTCCGTCGCGTCATCCAGGTGCTGTCGCGCCGCACCAAGAACAATCCCGTGCTGATCGGCGAGCCGGGCGTCGGCAAGACCGCCATCGTCGAGGGTCTCGCGCAGCGGATCATCCGCGGCGACGTGCCCGAGGGGCTGAAGAACAAGAGGATCTTCGCGCTCGACATGGGCGCGCTGGTCGCGGGCGCGAAGTACCGCGGCGAGTTCGAGGAGCGGCTGAAAGCGGTCCTGAAGGAGATCACCGAGTCGGAAGGGCTGATCATCCTCTTCATCGACGAGCTCCACACCGTCGTCGGCGCGGGCGCCGCCGAGGGCGCGATGGACGCGTCGCAGATGCTCAAGCCGATGCTCGCGCGCGGCGAGCTGCACACGATCGGCGCCACGACGATTGACGAGTACCGGAAGCACATCGAGAAGGACGCGGCGCTCGAACGACGGTTCCAGCCGGTGATGGTCGGCGAACCGACAGTGGAGGACACGATCTCGATCCTGCGCGGTCTCCGCGAGCGGTACGAGATCCATCACAACGTCACGTTCAAGGACGCGGCGCTCGTCGCGGCCGCGGTCCTCTCGCACCGCTACATCTCGGACCGGTTCCTGCCGGACAAGGCGATCGATCTGATCGACGAGGCGGCCTCGAAGCTGCGCATGGAAATCGATTCGATGCCCGCGGAGCTCGACGAGGTCCGCCGGCGGGTGATGCAGCTCGAGATCGAACGCGAGGCGCTGCGCAAGGAGAAGGACAAGGCGTCGGTGGAGCGGCTCGGCAAGCTCGAGAAGGAGCTCGCCAACCTGAAGGAGGAACAGTCACGCCTGCAGGCGCAGTGGCAGCAGGAGAAGGACGCCATCAAGGGGACGAGCGATCTGAAGCAGCAGCTCGAAGACGCCCGCCAGGAGCTCGCGCTGGCGCAGCGCGCCGGCGACTACGCGAAAGCGTCCGAGCTCCAGTACGGCCGC
>DASQAX010000493.1:0-9455 GCA_035635535.1 Vicinamibacterales bacterium
GTAGGCAGCGGGCAGTAGGCAGCGGGCAGCAGGCAGCGAGCAGCAGGCAGCGGGCAGGTAGGAACGCCTGTTCCGCTGCGGCCGGCTGCCGGCTCGCAGCCGCTGCTACGGGAGCACGGCCGTGGCGTTTCGTTTCGGCACGTAGCCGACCGGAATCTGCTTCACGACCTTGCGGCTGCCGATGTCCACGACCGTTACCGAGTTCGATCCTGCATTGGCGATGTAGACCGACTTGCTGTCCGGCGTGAACGTCAGCCAGTCGGGATGGTGACCCGTCGGCGCCTCGCCCATCAGCTTCAGGTCGGGCATCGAGTACTCGTAGATGCGGCTGTTCATCTTGCTCAGCACCCATAGCGTCTTCTTGTCCGGCGTGACGCCGATGCCGTGCGACGGCGACCCCTGCAGCCCCTCGGTGACCCGTTCCTTCTCGGACACCTCGGGCAGCTTGACGCGGCCCACTTCCTTCCGCTGGTCGAAATCGACGATCGCAAAGCCGTTGAAGTCCGACAGCTGGATGAACAGGCGGTTGGTCGAGCCGTCCGCCTTCTGATCGAACGCGATCGGCCGCACGCCCGCATCGAACGCCAGCGTCCAGACCGGCTCTTCCGTCTTCTGATCGATGACGGTCAGCAGCTTGCCCCCCACCGAGCCGCAGAGCACGTACTTGCCATCGGGTGTCACGTAGGTGTTGTGCGCGCTCCCCTTGACCGGAATGCTCTTCGCGCGGGTCATCGACGCGGTGTCGATCACGTCGACCGCACCGGGCGCGGCGGCGATGGCGACATACACGCGCTTGCCGTCCTTGCTGATCGACACGTTGTTCGGATGCGCCGTCAGCGGGACCGACTTGATGACCTTCAGCGTCTTCGTGTCGACGATGTCGAGCGTCTTCTCGGTTTCATTGGTGATGTACAACCGCGAGCCGTCGGGCGCCGACGTGGCCCCGTGGTTCACCTCGATGCCGTTGATCACGCCGACGACCGTGTTGGTGGCCGGGTCGATCAGGTGGACGGTCGTTCCCGCGGAATTCGTCTGAATGATGCGGACGGAAGACGCGCCCGCCGCGGCGGACAGGGCAACGGCGATCGCGGCCGTCAGGACAACGCGCTGCATGGAGAACCTCCGGACCCGGCTACTTTACATCAGCCTGCCCGCCGTATATAAAACGCGCATGCGCCGAACATCCCTTTTGATCGCGATCCTCCTCGCCCTGGTCTGCGCCCGTTCCGCTCTGCAGGGACAGGGGACGGCGGCGCCGGCGACGGGTCCGCGCGGCCTCGATTTCGAGACGTTCCGGACGCGGGTCCAGCCGATTTTCCTGGCGAAGCGGGGCGACCACGCCCGCTGCTACGCCTGCCACTCGCAGGGCACCCCGCTGCGCCTGCAGGAGCTGTCGCCGGGCGCGACGACGTGGAACGACGATCAATCGCGGGCGAACTTCCAGGCGATGCAGCGCGTGGTCGTGCCGGGGCAGCCCAAGCTCAGTCGGCTGCTGCTGATGCCGCTCGAGCACGAGGCGGGCGGCACCGAGTTCCATCCGGGCGGCAAGCACTTCACGTCGATGGACGATCCGGAAGTGAAAACGCTGGTGGCGTGGATTACCACCGTGAAGGCGGCCCAATGAAGAACGTTGCCATCGCGACGTGCGCGGCCGTCGCGCTTGCGTCCGCCGGTGTCGTTGCCCAGCAGGTGACCGGCACCGTCGAAAGCCATCTTGCGGCCGCGAAGAAGGCTGCGGGAAGCGACTTCACGGCGCTGTACGACCGCATCTGCATGGAGTACGAAAAACCGCTCGCGCCGCCTGCGCCGGCCGGACAGGGACGCGGCGGGGGCGGCGGTGGCCGCCAGGCCGGTCCGCCCCCGGCGGCGCAGTGGCATGCCGAGCCGGTGAAGGTCTTCGACAATCTCTACTTCGTCGGGATGACCGAGTATTCGGCCTGGGCCCTCACCACGTCGCAGGGGATCATCGTCATCGACACGATCTACGACTACTCGGTCGAGGACGAGATCGTGAACGGGCTGAAGAAGCTGGGGCTCAACCCCGCCGACATCAAGTACGCGCTCGTGAGCCACGCGCACACCGATCACATCGGCGGCGCGAAGTACCTCCAGGATCACTTCGGCACGCGCGTCGTCATGTCGAAGGAGGACTGGGACGTGTCGGATCGGACGATCCCCGAGCGAATCCGTCCGAAGCGTGACATCGAGGCGAAGGATGGCGACACGCTGACGCTCGGCGACACCACCATCACGATGTACCTGACGCCGGGCCACACGCCGGGCACGATCTCGAGCATCTACCAGGTCAAGGATCGCGGTGCCACGCACACCGTCGCGACGTGGGGCGGCACCGCGTTCAACTTCGCGCCGAGGCCGGAGAACTTTCTGCCCTACATCCGATCGGCCGAACGGTATCGCGGCGTCGTCCAGAAGTCCGGCGCCGATGTCGTGCTCTCGAATCACACGGCCTACGACAGCACCAACGCCAAGATTGCCGCGCTGCGCACGCGCAAGCCGGGCGAGCGCCATCCGTACGTGATCGGCAACGCGAACATCCTTCGCTACCTGACGACCGCGGAGGAGTGCGCGAAGGCCGGATACCTCGCGACCAGCAAGCTTGCGGGGACCAGCAGCCGCTAGATAAGATCTGTGGTTGGTCGCTCTTCGCCAATCGCAATTATCTGGAGGTTGAATGCAGGTCATTCCGGTGACAGATGTATCGCGCGGCTTTGGCTCGACCAGCCGCAGCGATGCATGGTGGGTCGCCCCGCTCGTCGTCTTCCTCGGTCTCGGAACGTTCGTCGGCTACTCGACGTGGGCGGCGTTCCAGAACGCCCATTACACGTTCGGCCCGTACCTGTCGCCGTTCTACGCGCCGGTGCTGTTCGCCTCGCCGGGTGACACCGCAGGGCTCGAGCATGCGTGGTTTGGCGTCAAGCCGGCCTGGATCCCCGCGTTCCTGCCGTTCTCGCCCGCGCTGCTGATTCTTCCGTTCCCCGGTCTTTTCCGCTTCACCTGTTATTACTACCGTGGCGCGTACTACAAGGCGTTCTGGGCCGATCCGCCGTCGTGCGGGGTCGGCGAGCCGCGCAAGCGCTACTGGGGCGAGCAGTCATTCCCGCTGATTCTGCAGAACGTTCATCGGTATTTCCTCTACATCGCGTGCATCTTCCTGTTCCTGCTGTCGTACGACGTGTGGCTGGCGACGCGCTGGCCCGATGGCGCAGGCGGGACAACGTTCGGCATCGGCGTCGGCACGATCCTCCTCGCCGTCAACGTCGTGCTCCTCAGTTCCTACACGCTTGGCTGCCACGCGATGCGGCACATCGCCGGCGGCTTCCACGACGAAGTCTCCAGGCACGGCGCGTGCGACATGGCCTATGCGTGCTCGACCGCCCTCAACTACAAGCACCAGCTCTTCGCGTGGTTGAGCCTGTTCACGGTGGGCTTCGCCGACTTGTACGTCCGACTCTGCTCGATGGGGATCTGGACAGACTTCAGGATCTTCTAGTGGTGAGTTTCAACAGCGGGAGCTGCAATTACAACAAGCCATCGACCGCGAGCCTGCGGGCCGCGACAACGGAGCGGCCCGTGACAACGTTCGTAGGAATCCACCGGTAATGCCGACAGCGTCAACGTATACGTACGACGTCCTCGTGATCGGGGCGGGTGGCGCCGGACTGCGCGCGGCCATCGAAGCCGCGAACGCGGGAGTCTCGGTCGGCCTGATCTGCAAGTCACTGCTCGGCAAGGCGCACACCGTGATGGCCGAGGGCGGCATGGCCGCCGCCATGGCGAACAACGACGACCGGGACAACTGGAAGGTGCACTTCGCCGACACGATGCGCGGCGGCCAGTACCTGAACAACTGGCGCATGGCCGAGATTCACGCGAAAGAGGCGCCGGACCGCGTCCGCGAGCTCGAAGGGTGGGGCGCGGTGTTCGATCGCACACCCGACGGCCGCATCAACCAGCGTAACTTCGGCGGCCACCGGTATCCGCGGCTCGCGCACGTCGGCGATCGCACGGGTCTCGAGCTGATTCGCACGCTCCAGGACCACACCACCTACCTCGGCGTCACCGTGTATATGGAGCACACGGTCATCGAACTGCTCCTCGACGGCGGTCGCGCGGCGGGCGCCGTGGCGTACGACCGCGAGCGCGGGCGCTTCCACATCTTTGCCGCCAGGGCGGTCATCCTGGCGACCGGGGGCGCCGGGCGCGCCTTCAAGATCACGAGCAACAGCTGGGAGGGGACCGGCGACGGCCACGCGCTGGCGTACCGCGCGGGCGCCGAGCTGATGGACATGGAGTTCATCCAGTTCCATCCGACCGGCATGGTCTGGCCGCCGAGCGTCCGCGGCATTCTCGTCACCGAGGGCGTGCGCGGCGAGGGAGGCGTCCTGCGCAACAGGGAAGGACGCCGCTTCATGTTCGACGACATCCCGGACAACTACAAGCCGCAGACCGCGTCGGACGCCGAGGAAGGGTGGCGGTACACGCAGGGCGACAAGTCGGCGCGCCGCCCGCCCGAGCTGCTGACGCGCGACCACGTCGCGCGCTGCATCAACCGCGAGGTGAAGGCGGGCCGCGGGTCGCCGCACGGCGGCGTCTTCCTCGACATCGCGTGGATCAAGGAGAAGCTCCCGAACTCCGGGGAGCACATCAAGCGGAAGCTCCCGAGCATGTACCACCAGTTCAAGGAGCTCGCCGACCTCGACATCACGAAGGAGCCGATGGAGGTCGGTCCGACGACGCACTACATCATGGGCGGGATACGGGTGGACGCCGATTCGCAGATGTCGACGGTGCCCGGACTGTTCGCCGCGGGCGAGTGCGCCTCGGGCATCAACGGCGCCAACCGGCTCGGCGGCAACTCGCTGTCGGACCTGATCGTCTTCGGCAAGCGCGCCGGTGAATACGCGTCGCAATACGCGCGCGCCAACGTCCAGCCGCGCGTCGACGAGGGCGCAGCCGACCGCGCGATCGCGCAATCGCTCGCGCCGTTCGATCGGGGCGCCGAGGGCGAGAACCCGTACAACATCCAGCAGGACCTGCAGGATGCGATGCAGCGGCTCGTCGGCATCGTCCGTAACGAGGCGGAGATGCGCGAGGCGCTCGGCAGGATCCGGGACTTCAACGAGCGGGCGGGGCGTCTCGGCGCCGAAGGTCACCGCGAGTATCACTCCGGCTGGCACACGGCGATCGACGTACGGAACCTGCTCTCGGTGTCCGAGGCGATCACGCTCTCCGCGATCGAGCGCAAGGAGAGCCGGGGCGGCCACTTCCGCGAGGACTATCCCCAGAAGGCCGCCGAGTTCGGCACCTTCAACATCGTCGTCAAGCAGGCGGGCGACGGCTCGATGCAGGTGTCGCGCGTACCGATTCCGCCGGTGCCGGACCACCTGAAGCAGGCCATAGAGGAGCAAAAATCTTGAAAGACCGGGCAACCTTTCGAATCTGGCGGACGCAGCCGGGTGGCGGCGGCGGCTTCAGGGATTACACGACCGGCGTGTCGGACGGGATGGTGGTCCTCGACGCCGTGCACCGCATCCAGGCCGAGCAGGCGCCCGACCTCGCGGTCCGCTGGAACTGCAAGGCGGGCAAGTGCGGGTCGTGCTCCGCGGAAATCAACGGGCGTCCGCGGCTGATGTGCATGACGCGCCTCAGCCAGGTGAACCTCGACGAACCGGTCACCCTCGAGCCGATGCGCACGTTCCCGCCGATCAAGGACCTGGTCACCGACGTTTCGTGGAACTTCAAGGTGAAGACGGGCATCCGGAAGATCACGCCGCGCAAGCCCGACGCGCCGGACGGCACGTTCCGCGTCGCGCAGCGCGACGTGGACCGGGTCCAGGAGTTCCGGAAGTGCATCGAGTGCTTCCTCTGCCAGGACGTCTGCCACGTGCTGCGCGAGCACGCCAAGTTCGACGAGTTCATCGGCCCGCGGTTCTTCGTCTACGCGGCGCAGCTGGAGATGAACCCGATCGACGCGGCCGATCGCATCCCGGACATGAAGGACAAGGCGGGGATCGGCTACTGCAACATCACGAAGTGCTGCACGGAGGTGTGCCCGGAGCACATCCACATCACCGACAACGCGATCATTCCGCTGAAGGAGCGCGTCGTGAGCCGCTTCTACGATCCGGTGACGCGGCTCCTGCACATGCTGCGGTAGTGGAGGGCGGGAACCGCGCGTGCGGCGTATAATCCACCCGCTCATTCAAGAGGAGATGCCCGTGAAGCGCAGGTTCGCTGGGTTGTCCGGTGTCCTCGCCGCCGTCGTCATGCTCGCGCCGCTTCCGGTGGCGGCGCAGGCCGGCGCGACCTATACGCCGCCGCGTACGCGCGAAGGACAGCCCGACCTGCAGGGCATCTGGCAGGTGCTGAACACCGCCGCCTGGGACCTGCAGGATCACGGCGCGACGCTCGGCGTCCCCGCGGGGCGCGGGGTCGTCGAGGGGAACGAGATCCCGTACCGGCCCGAGGCGCTCGCGAAGAAACAGGAGAACTTCAAGAACCGGCAGCAGCTCGACCCCGAGAACCGGTGCATCCTGCCCGGCGTTCCGCGCGTCACCTACATGCCGTATCCGTTCCGCATCGTGCAGCAGGCCGACAAGGTCACCATCCTGCACGAGTACTCGCGCATCATCCGCTACGTCTACATGAACGGCAACCCGCATCCCGAGGGCCCCATCGACTGGTTCATGGGCGACTCGCGCGGCCGGTGGGAGGGCAATTCGCTCGTCGTCGACGCGATCCACTTCAACGACGCGACCTGGTTCGATCGCGCGGGGAACTACCACAGCGACGCGCTGCACCTGGTCGAGCGGTTCACGCCGACCGGACCGGATCACCTGCTCTACGAGGTGACCGTCGAGGACCCGAAGGTGTTCACGCGGCCGTGGAAGATCAGCATGCCGCTCTATCGGCGCCAGGAAAAAGACATCGAGCTGCTGGAGTACGAGTGCGGGACCTACCTGCTGAAGCAGGAATGGCAGAAGCCTGATTCGCCGCTGTTCAACCAGCGGTGAGGTGAGCTATGAGACGTTGGCTTTTCGGCGCACTGACGGCGTTCGGAGCGGTCGTGGTCATCCTGCCGGTGACGGGGCAGGCCCAGGCCTTCTACCGGCCGGATACCCCGAAGTTCCCGCAGGCGCGCAGCTGGGTGGCGCAGAGGGCCAAGCTCCCTCCCTACAGGGCGCCCCGCACGCCCGACGGCGTGCCTGACCTCCAGGGAAACTGGAACGGCCCCGTCGGCGGCGGCAACGACGACCTCGAGGAGCACCCCTACATCGACGTGACGACGCCGCCGCAGGAAAGCTATGTCTCCGACCCGCCCGACGGAAAGGTTCCGTACCAGCCGTGGGCGCTCGCCAGGCGCAACGAGATTCGGGCCGGGCTGGCGCGGGGATGGCCCGGCGAGACGGGCCAGCGTCTCTACACCGATCCATCGTCGCTCTGCACGAACGGGATGCCGCGCCTCGGGTTTGGCGGGCAGGAGATCATTCAGAAGCAGGGCTACGTGGTGCTGCTCACCGCCAACACGTACCGTGTCATCCCGACCGACGGGCGTGCGGCGCTCGGCGAGAGCGCGAAGTTCTTCTTCGGCGTCTCGCGCGGCCGTTGGGAGGGCGAGACGCTGGTCGTCAACGTGACGGGCCTGAACGGGGAGACGTGGATCGACAGCGCCGGCAACTTCATCGGACCGAATACGCACCTGACCGAGCGCTGGACGCGCGTCGAGCCGAACACGATCGACTATGTGATGACGGTCGAGGACCCGACGATCTACACGCGTCCGTGGACGATGACGTACCCGAAGCGCCGGACGGGGACCGGCCCCGGAGGCAATGCAGGAGCCATCACGAACGCAGTCGCCGCCGCCGCCGGCGTCGCCCGGACGGCGGATCCCTACGCGAAGGAAGTGTGGGAAAACACCTGCCTCGAGGGGAACCAGGACAACGTCGTGCTGCTGAAGAAGCTTGGCTTCAAGTGGTTCGACGCGGTGACCCCGCCGAAGTAATTTTGAAGTTGTCACGCGCTTGACGTAGTATCTGGCGCACTGAAGCCACCGGGGAGGCTTCGTCAACCCACCCAACGGTCTAGCCAGGGTCCCCGGCCGTTGCCCAGGCTGCTGGCACGCAGCAGCCCGCTCGCTCGTTCTCGCGTCGGCGTCTCGGAGTCCCCGGGGATCGTTCGAAAGGAGGGGGAGGCGTGAACGGAAACGGCAGCTTCAAGGGTCAGCCCGCGCCGTGCGGGCGTTTGGCAGACAGCGAACACTACGAGGATCACGACGACGACTGCCTCGTCACGCGCGAAGTGGAGTTCGCGTGCGGATGCGTCAGCATCGACCGTCAGTACCACGACGGAAGCGTGAGCCGGAGAGTCGTGCACCACGACGGGCGCGTCATGGTTGACGAGCTCCTGTCCGCGGTATAGGGCCGGCCTCACACAGGCCGCCCGCACAACGCCTCGACGAACCACGGTCGGCGGAGGAGAACCCCGGTGATCCCTACTCATGACGTTGTGTTGGTAGGCGGCGGCGGCGCCGGTCTGCGCGCCGCGATCGCCATCGCCGAATTCAATCCACGCCTCGACATCGCGGTCGTGTCCAAGGTGTACCCGATGCGGAGCCACACGGTCTCCGCCGAGGGCGGCGCCGCGGGCGCGATTGCGCCCGACGACAGCCTCGACGAGCACTCGTACGACACGATTGCCGGCGGCGACTGGCTCTGCGATCAGGACGCCGTCGAGATGTTCGTCGAGGAGGCGCCGCGCGAGCTGCTCCGCCTGGAGCACTGGGGCTGTCCGTGGAGCCGCGAGCCCGATGGCCGCGTCGCCGTGCGCGCCTTCGGCGGGATGAAGAACATGCGCACGTGGATCGCCGCCGACAAGACCGGCTTCCACATGCTGCACACGCTCTTCCAGACCTCCCTCAAGTGCACGACCGTCAAGCGCTACGACGAGTGGTTCGTCACGAAGCTCCTCGTCGACGAGAGCCGCGTGCAGGGCGTCGTCGCCATCGATCTCGCCTCGGGCCGCATCGAGGCCATCACCGCGCGCGCCGTGATCCTGTGCACCGGCGGCTGCGGCAAGGTGTTCCCGTTCACGACCAACGCGGCGATCAACACGGGCGACGGCATGGCGCTCGCCTACCGCGCGGGGGCCGCGCTCAAGGACATGGAGTTCGTCCAGTACCATCCGACGGGGCTGCCGTTCACGGGCATCCTGATCACCGAGGCGGCGCGCGCGGAGGGCGGGTACCTGATCAACAAGGACGGCTACCGCTACCTGCAGGACTACAACCTCGGCAAGCCCGAACCCAAACCGGTCTTCCGCAGCATGGAGCTGGGCCCGCGCGACCGGCTTTCGCAGGCCTTTGTCAAGGAGGTGGAGAAGGGACGGACCGTCCAGACATCCTACGGCCCGGTGGTCCACCTTGACCTTCGCCA
>DASQAX010000494.1:0-4648 GCA_035635535.1 Vicinamibacterales bacterium
CCGTCAGTGGCCGTGACCGTCACGTCGGTGTCCACGCTGGTCGGCCGCGTGGCAATCGACGCCTGGAATCCGAAGACGTTGCTGCTCGCGGGCGCCGTGAACGTCTGCGTCGGCACGATGGACGGATGGCTGCTCGACACCGTGAACGTCGGTCCCCCGGTGCGTGAGAGGCCGCTCATGTCGATCTGGCCGATCGTGCTGTCGCCCCCGGTGATGGGATTGAAGCCGGTGATCAGGAAGTCGCCGAGCGTCGGTATCGGGGCCGCGGGCGCCGGGTTCGGCGGAAGCATGACGAGCCACCGTTGCCCTGCCCTCCCGTTCGTGATCAGGAACGGTGGAATCGACGCGTTGTACCAGAAGCCCTGCACGTCCACGAATTGGATCGACGGGACATACGAGGTGGCGACGTCGAAGGGAACCGTGGTCGCGCCGGTCGTAAAGGTGATGCCGTTATGCGGGAAGCTGGACGAATTGAAGTTCGGATCCAGGAGCCGGGGAACGCCCACGTCCTGATCCTGGCCCTGTCCCGCTGGAGTCTCGTTCACGATCGTCGCGGGCACGCGGTCGCCGCTGACGATGACGTTGCGACTGAGCGCGACGGAGTTCGGACCGCCCGTCGAGCAGAAGTCGTTGAACGTCCCGCCGTTGGGAGGCACGCGGCGGCAGCCGAGGCTACACTCCTGATGAAACGTGCAGGTCCCGAACCCGGTCCCCTGCGCCGCAGAGCAGCTGTAGAGAATGCCGTCCCGCCCGCCGATGGGCGCGATGCCACCGCACATCAACCCGCTCCACTGGAATCTCGCGCCCGCCTGCGAGCCGCTCGAAAAGTCGGCGGGCCTGGGTTGGGCCGTGACGGTGATGATGGCGTTCCGCGTCGTGCCGTTGGCCGACGCGCTGATCGTCGCGTCGAACTGGAGCCCGCTGTACGCGCGGTAACCGGGATTGGTCGCGACGGTGAATGTCCCTGTCGATTGGCCGGCAGGTACGGTCATCGTCGGCAGCGATGCTGCGAGCTCGACGAGCGAGCTTGCGAGCGTGACCACGGTGCCGCCGGCCGGCGCGGGCGCGCTCAGCGTGACGGTGCAGGTGGCCGAGTCGCCGCTCCCGCCGGCGATTACCGACGGGCTGCAGGCGAGAGTGCTTGTTGTTTGCGCATTGATTGGCGAAATAAGAAGGGACGCCGTCAGCATGGTGCCGACGGCAACGGTCGCTGCTCTGAGCGTCACGTGAATGGCCTCCTGAGCGGGCGGGGCCTGCCCTGTGGGGAGCTCAGGCGGATCGAGGGGGGCACGCGCGCCATTGCAAACTTGTCGCCCGGAGACTGGGGAGGAGTTTTATTCGTAAGTGGTGCGTGATCGAGGCAAGCTCGTCGATGCGATGACTAACGAATCGCGTTCGAAAATACGTGAATCGTAGCTGCTTGACCGACGGCTTACGCGCTTGATCTCACCGGAAGCGATAGCTTGTCCCTTCGACCTGCGAGAGCAGGGTTGCCGGCGCATCGGTCGCGCGCGCGCGACCCTCGAGCATCGGCGCGACCGGTGAGTGCGTGGCCAGATAGTCGGCGAGGACGTCGTGCACCGTGACGTCGAGCCTGCGGGGGTTCGCGACGTTCTGCAGGCGGCACACGACGTTATCGGGATCGCCGTCGCGTTCACAGCCGAGCATCGTGTAGTTCCTGCGGCGATCGAGCAACTCGCCCCGGATGTTCACCTGCCGCACACGTTCGCCTGCCGGACGCCCGACAGTAAAGGTCATCTCGAGCCCCTTGAAGCGCACGAGCCAGCCGCCGAAGCGCTTCGTGGCATCCTTCGCAAACGCGTTCTCCAGCTCCCTCTCGAGCCAGTCCTCGATCTGCTGACCCGTGACGACGCCCGACTTGAGGACCGAATCGACGGGCAGCATGCTCCAGAGGTAGTCGTTCGTAATCGCGATCTCGCCGCCTGCAGGTGGCACCAGCGGCGGACAAAAGCGGAACCCGTTTGACACCGCGAAGTCGGTCTGGAACTTCCACAGCAGCGCGTCGGTGATGAGGTTGTCCATCGGCGTCTCGATGACGTAGTAGCGCAGCAGCGGCGTGGTCGTGCTGCCGACCACGCGCTCGAGCTCGTCCCGATACGGCGCCTTCGCCGCCGCCACCATCGTCCTCACCTGAGCGTCTTCGGCGTATCGATCGGGATCGACGTCGAGGAGCGCGTAGGTCTGCTCCTTGATCTGCCCGTCTTCGACGACGAGATCGAGCTTGCCGACGAACGACGCGAACGCGCCGGGCTCGGTCACCTTCGCGTACCTCCCCTGCAGCGGCTCGCGGATCCGCTCGTGGGTGTCCGCGCCGAGGATGTAGTCGACGCCGCGCGCGTACGGCTGGCTCGCCAGGTCCAGCTGCTGCGCGAGCCCCATGTGCGAGAGGACGAAGACGAGCGCGCATCCGTCACGCTCACGAAGCGTCCTGACATGTCCCGCCAGGTCCTCGCGCGGATGCGTGAACCGGATGCCGCGCGAATAGGCTGGAGACTGGCGCGTCGGCGTGAGCGGATCGTTGTAGCCGACGAAGCCAACCTTGACGCCGCCAAGGCTGAACGTCTGGTACGGCGGAAAGATCGGCGCGCCGGCCGCGCCGTTCCGTGCGTCTCCGTCGTGGAACATGTTCGCGCACACCTTGGCCGCCGAGTAGCCGTTCAGGTTCTCGATCATCGCCTCCTTGCCGTAGACCACCTCCCAGTTGCCCGGGAGCACGAGGTCGTACGCGATGGCGTTGACGAGCGGGACCATCACGCGCCCCTTGGAGAACGACGCGACCGCGCTCCCCTGGAAGCAGTCGCCGCCGTCCACCACGAGCGTGTTGCCGGGATTCTGCCGGCGCAGCGCGTCGATCATCGACCGCAGCGTCGCGACGCCGCCGCGGCGCCTGAACACGGCCTTGCCGTCTTCCCAGAAGAACTCGTCGTGGATGTCGAGCTGCGCGTGGATGTCGGCGGTGTGGAGGATGGTCAGGTGCCGGGCGCGGCCCCCGCGGACGGCGCGAGCCTGCGCCGCTTCGGCCGCGTCGCCGTTGCCCTGCAGCCAGCGTGCGAGCACCGGGCCGAGCCCAAGCCCGGCGCCAATTCGTCCAAGGCGCCTGAGGAACCCGCGTCTGCCAACCGAAGCCTCGGCTCCGGTTGGCATGTGCGAGTGACGCCCGAACGTCAGGCCAGCGCTTTTCCGTACAGCGCCAGGAGACGGCTCCATGCTTTCTCGGCCTGCGCCTCGTTGTAGACGCCCGAGTCGGGCGGGCACCAGCCGTGCGCGGCGCCCGTGTACACCTCGATTTCCGCGGGGAGGTTCGCCTTCGCGAACGTCTCCTTCAGCACGTTCTTCTCGTCGGGTGCCCGCATGTCGTCGTTGGCGGCGATCGCGATGAGCAGCTGCGCCTTCGTCTTCGCCGCCTGCAGGTGCGGACTGTTCGGCATGTTGGTCACGAGTCCGCCGCCGTGGAACGAGGCGATCGCGCCGACGCGATCGGGCGCCGCGGCCGCGGTGCGGAACGCAATCGGTCCGCCCATGCAGTACCCCTGCGTCCCCACCTTCCGGTTCCTCGCGACCGACGCCTGCATGTCCAGCCAGCCGATGAACGCCTTCGCATCGGTCATCTGCGTCGTCTCGTTGAGCGCCTGCGCGAGCGGCATCAGCTCCGGGATCGGGGTCGCGGAGCCATTGGCCGCGGTCGGCGCCTTCTTGACGCGATAGAACGGATTCACGACGAGCACCGAGTAGCCGGTTTCGGCGAGCCGCTTGCCCATCTGCCGGAAGGCCGGCCGGAGACCGAAGATGTCCGGCCACACGAGCACGCCTGGCGCCGTGCCGGTCGACGGGTGGACGAAGTACGCGTCGCACGTGCCGTCCGGCGTCTTGATGGTCACGTCCCCATCGGTCACCGCGACGGCGTTGACCACCTTCGGCAGCATCATCATCACGCCTGCGCCGAGCAGGACGCCGAACTGCCGCCGCGTCACCATGCCGCGCTCGTCGAATTCCTTGAGATCGTCATCAAAATGATCCTGATCGCACATGTTCGCTCCTTGTCGATGCAGGTCGCGCGGAAGACCGGCACGCGCGACCGTGACACTCTAACGCAGATACCGCTCGACGTGCCTGGCCAGACGCAAGGACGCCCGCCGGGCTTCGAACAGGTGGCCCCGGAGACTATGCGTGAACCCGATGAAATAGAGGCCTGGTTGCGCCGTCGGCTCGCCGGCCCTGCCGCGCGGTTCGCCCCGTTCGTCGAGGACGTCCGGCATGCCGAGCAGCGACGCCAGGCCCGTTGAGAAGCCGGTGGCTGCGATGATCGCGTCGAACGGCTCGCCGGCGCCGCCGGTGAAGACGGCGCCCGTCGGCGAGAGTCGCTCCAGCGCCGGCTTCACCTTCACGCGCCCGCGCTTCAACGCCTCGACGAGTCCGACGTCGATGATTGGAATCCGTTTCGTCGTATACGGATCGAAGCGCGCTTTCGGGAATCCGTACCGCGTGAGGTCGCCGACCGTCAGGCGCACCGTCGCCATCCCGAGCCTGTTTGCCAGCGCCGGCGGCAGCGCGCTCAGCAGGATGCTCGTCCGCTGCACGGGCATGCCGAACGGATCCCGCGGCACCAGCGGAGGCGGCGTCCGCACGC
>DASQAX010000495.1:0-2655 GCA_035635535.1 Vicinamibacterales bacterium
CCGGAGCACGTGCGCACGACCGAGACCAAGGGCACAAAGACGGGGAGCCACGAAGGGCACGAAGAGCACGAAGTTTAAGAGCACGAAGAAGCAATCTTTGCAGAAGGCAATCGTCCGGCGCGCCGCACCCGCAGCGGTCGCCGGTCGGCCTGCGTCGCAGGCCGACAACGGGTGTGGGCGCGTGAACGGGAACAAACCGCACACGCGTCCCCGGCGGCTTGTTCCCGGTCACGCGCCCGCACCCGTGGCCGCCTACGGCGGCCCGGCGACCGCTCTTCGTGCTCTTCGTGTGCTTCGTGGTTATCGTCGGCCGCGGCGCGCTACGGTCTGATCTGTCGCTAGTCGGCGCCGCCTTCGAACGGATCCGCCTCGCCGCCGGCGCCGCCAAGCGCCAGGTTCTGCGTCGCGGGGTCGGGACCCTTGCCCGCCGCAAACGCCCGCTCGGCCGCGCGCGTATTGGCGAGCATCCCCGTGAGCCCGTAATTGCCCTCGTGGCACGTGGACTCGAAGATGCGATTGAACTTGTCCTCGTTCTTCTTCAAGTCCATCTTGATCGTCCACGGCGCGACCCACGTCGCCGGATCCTCGACGCGAACGCTGTACTCGATGGTCTCCGCGTCCGCGCGGCGGAACCGTTCGACCAGGTGCAGGTTCTCGTGCGAGCCGCGATAGAACGTCTTCGGACCGAAGTTCGCCGTATCGACGACGAGCGTGTCGCCCTCCCAGCGCCCGCGCGCGTCGCCGTACCACGGGCGGACGCTCGACGGCAGGTGCGCGCTGCCGTCGGTCGGAATCAGCCGCGTGCCGCCTCCGCCCTGTCCGTGTTCGTAGTAGATCGCCACGTACCCGCGCGACTGGACGATGCGCGTGAAGGCGTTGAGGTCGGGCAGCATGCTCCCGAGGCAGCGCTCCGACGTGCTGCGATCCTCCGGACCGTCGGCGCGGTTCATGCGGCCGGTGTTCCACGTGCCGGGAACCGGCGCCTTGCGCGGATTCGCCTGATACGCGCGCTCCAGCTCCACGCGCTTCGTGGCGGCCGCGGTCATCGCGGGCACGCGGCCGTCGGGCGGATCGACGACCAGCGACGTCCGCCGTCCGGTTCTGCGGTGCGACTCGAAGACCGCGTTGTAGGCGCCGGCGACGTCCTGCTCGGTGCCACGCCCGGCGCGGTGTTCGCGGCGGTCGAGCGCCTCGCGCTTCACGTCGATCTCCTTGATCTCGGCGTCGGTGAGGAACTCGCGGTTGGCGTATTGCGCGGGCCGCTGCAGCGGCGTCTGCGTCGGGTCCTGCCAGATGCCCTGGAGGTCGGGCTCGCCCCACGACGTCCGCAGGCTGGCGGCGATCGTCGCGTGGCCGCCTGTCAACGGACTGCGGGCCACGGCGGCGAGCAGCACCACCATCCCGACGACGAGCAGCGTCAGAAGTCGATTCTTCACTTTTCCACTTTTCTAGAAGGTCATGTTCGCGCTGAACTGGATCAGCCGGCCGTTGAGAATCAGCGTCGGCTTGCGCCAGCTGGCGCCGAACGTCGTGTTCTCGCCGAGGATGTCACCCGAGTTGAACAGGTTGTAGAGGTCGAAGTTCGCCTGCACCCGCCGCTTGCCCATGCTCAGGTACTTGGTGAACCGCAAATCCACCTGCGAGCGGCGCTTCTCGCGGAGCGTCTGCGGCATGATGAGCGGCACCGCGAAGGTGCGCGTGCCGCCGGCGAGGCTGCGCCCGAGCGACGGCGCGATCTCCGCGGTCGTCGCGTTGTACGTCGCGATATACGAAAGCCCGGGCAGGTTCTGGAACGTGGCGCTGATCATCGCATCCGCGGGCAGCGGGATGCTCCCGTTCATCTTTGCCTGCGTGTTCCCCGCAAGCGGCGTCACGACGCGACAGGTTTTCCTGCCGTCGATCGTGGTGGCCGTGTGAGGCGCCGGCAGCGTCGCGACACCAGGCAGGCCGCCGAAAGCGCCAGCTCCTCCTGGCGCAGCTGCAGACGCGGCAGGCGAGTCGACGTTGAAGCAGACGTCCTCGACCGTGCGGCCCGAGTCGATGCCGCCGCCGACACGCATCCCGCGCGCGAGACGCGCTTCGAGCGACACGCCGAAGAAATCGTTCATCCTCGTCTGTTTGCCGAAGTTGCTCGCTTGGGTGAGCCGGTTCGTGACGATCCCGAACTTCGCCGGCGTGATGTCGGCCAGCCCGCACACCTGGTAGCCGCCACCCTTCGGCAGGCGCGGATCGCTCGGCGCCGTGATGCAGAACGTGTCGTAGTCCGCCGACGTGACGCTCGTGTTGTCGGTCGCGACGAACGCCCCGTCCCAGTTGTGGTAGTAGCCCGCGGTCATCGACATGTTCGCGTTCAGCTGATGCTGTATCTCGGTGCCGAGGTCCCACGTGTACGGCCGGATGCCCCATCCGTTCCGGACATCCTTGGCGTACTGAATCGCATTCGGATTCGCCTGGCCGAACAGCGAGTTGGCAATCGGACCGCATTCGCCGTTGGTCGCGAAGTTCCTCAGATCGCAGTCGGGCAGGAAGTTCCCGTTGGCGTCGTTCCACGACCGCGTCGTGTTGTTCACCGAGCTGTTCAACGGGTTGTACTGGCGCACCTGGCCGTTCCCCGTCATCGCGACGTACCGGCCGAACGACAGCTTGAACGCGGTT
>DASQAX010000496.1:0-11198 GCA_035635535.1 Vicinamibacterales bacterium
ATCCATTCACCATCGAAATTCTCGCTCGTGATGACGACGATGCCGCGGCGCCTGAAGTAGTAGGTGGCGGGGAGAATCCGTCCGTGCCAGAAGGCCATGACCGGCTGGCGGCCGGAGGCGACGATGGCGTCGTAGTGATGGAGTCCTTCGGTGCGCCACCGGAGCGTATGGCCGAGCGCGTTGATCGCCGGATAGCCGATATTCGCGATGACCGCGACCTCGGCGCGCCTGCGCCAGGAACCGCGCCAGTCATCGGTCACGCGAAAATCCCAAACCCCAAACCCCAAAACCCAAAACCCAACGACGAGGGAGTTGTGATTTGGGATTTGGGATTCGGGATTTGGGATTTGTTACATGCCATTGTATTGCGGACCGCCACCACCTTCGGGCGGCACCCAGGTGATCACCTGGTACGGGTCCATGATGTCGCACGTCTTGCAGTGAACGCAGTTGGACGCGTTGATCTGCAGGCGCGGCGTGCCGTCGGCGTCGTGGGCGATCTCGTAGACGTTCGCCGGGCAGAACCGCGTGCACGGATGCCCGTACTCGGGCCCGCAGATGGAGCTGCAGACCTCGGTGTGCACGAGCAGGTGCGCGGGCTGGTCTTCGTCGTGCGACGTACCCGAGAAGTGCACGTTCGTGACCTTGTCGAACGTCAGCCTGCGATCGATGGCGGTGACGTTGCTCGCCTGTTGCCCTGATATCCGGCTCGAGCCGTGGTACCCCGCGAGCGTCTTCATCCGCTCGTGGCCGGGATGCCCGTGCAGGTCTTCCGGCGTCCATCCGTGCGTCGCCACCGCGAGTCCCGCGAACGCCAGGCCGGGAAACAGCCCGTAGCCGAACGCCTGGTGGACGTTTCGCACGGGGTACAGCTCGTCCCTGACGGCGCTGGCGTCGATGCGGCGCTTGTACCCCTCGAGCGCCGCGGACGAGGTATCGCCAGCGCGCACCGCATCGAACGCCGTCTCGGCCGCGAGCATCCCGGTCCGCATCGCGAGGTGAATCCCCTTCAGGCGCATCGAGTTCAGAAAGCCGCCGGCGTCTCCCGCGATCAGGCCGCCGTCCATGAAGACGCGCGGAACCGTGTTCCACCCGCCCTCCGGAAGCGCCTTCGCCCCGTAGCGGATCATCTGGCCGCCGTCGAGCAGCGCCGACACGAACGGATGCTGCTTGAAGCGGTTGAAGGCCATGTGCGGATCGAACAGCGGGTCCTGGTAGTCGAGGCCGACGACGAAGCCGAGTGAGACCTGCCCTTCGGGCATCGCGTAGATGAACGCGCCTCCGAACTCCTCGTGCTTCAGCGGATACCCCAGCGTGTGGATGACCGTCCCCGCCTTCAGCCGGTCGCGCGGGATCTCCCAGAGCTCCTTGAGGCCGATGGCGAACTGCGGCGGATGATCGGGGTCGCCGAGCGGCAGCCGCCGCATCAGCTCCTTGGTGAGGTTGCCGCGCACGCCGTCGCAGAAGATGGTCACCTTCGCCAGGATGTCCACGCCCGGCTCGAAGGTCGGCTTCTGGTCGCCGTGCTTCCCGATGCCGCGGTCGCCGGTGCGAACCCCGATGACGCGCGCGCCGTCCATCAGGATGTCCTGCCCCGCAAAGCCCGTGAAGAAGTCGATGCCCGCTGCCTCCACCTGGCCCGTCAGCCAGCGGACGAACTGGTTGAGCGAGATGATGTAGTTCCCGTGGTTCTTCAGCGGAGGAGGGATGATCGGCAGCGCGAGCTTCGAGGATTCCGTGAGGAAATAGACGTCCTCGTCGTGCACCTCGGCGGCAAGCGGCGCGCCCTTCTCCTTGAAATCGGGAACGAGGTCGCGGAGCGCGGACGGGTCGAGCACCGCCCCCGACAGCATGTGCGCGCCCGCCTCGCGCGCCTTTTCGAGGACCGCGATTTGTAGGGGCGGACCTTCAGGTCCGCCCACCGCAGCCTGCTGGAGCTGCGAAAGACGAAGCGCCGCCGAGAGTCCCGCCGGACCCCCGCCGACGATGAGGACGTCGACTTCCAACGTTTCGCGGTTAGTCGACGTTTTCTGCTCCACCCTGTTTTCTGACGGCCATCAGCGCACGACGCTCGTCGCCGTTCGGGTCGTTGACCGCCCTGCACTCGTTGTCGAGCACCATCGTCGCGCGCCGGGTGGTATCGAAGGCGGGCCATTCGGGGAGCAGGCCCTTGACGTTCGGATTGCCGGTCCGCGCGAAGCTGGTCCAGGCGGCGCTCATGCGGTCCTGCAGCGCGTAGCGGTCCTGGCGTCCGCCGGTCATTGCCGTGGCGAGATCGACGTTCTCGAAGACGAACGGAATGTCGAGCGTGTGATACGCCTTCAGCTTGCCGTCGTGCACCGGCGAGCGCCACGTGAAGTAATACATGTAGACGGGCGCCTGCTTCGCCTCGGCCTTGCGCTCGGCAACGGTCAGGATGCTGCTGCGGACGGTGTTGTCGGACGCGAGGATCAGATGGATATCCACGTTGCTGACGCCCGGCCGCGCCTTGCGGTAGGTCGCGATCAGCCTGTCGGCATCCGCGTCGGACACCCCGCGCGCATCCTGCTTCACCTGCGTCCTGAGGGCTGCGTCATCGAGATCGTCGATGACGGCGCCGCGGGTCCACGCGACTTCCGTTTCATTCGAGCCGCACAGCAGCGGCACGCTCGCGGACAGGGGCGAAGAGACCGGATCGAAGGGCCCTGACGGCAGGTTCTTTCCGTCGACGACAGGCGAGAAATTCAAGCCGCGAATGGCGCCGAGCAGCTGGTCCACCGGCCTCGTGTGCAGGTCGGCGACCTGGTTCGGCTTCAGGTTCAGGCGATCGAGGAACGTCTGCGCCGTGCGTGTCGCGCTGGCGCGCGGCGTCGCGGCCACGTTCGATCCGCTCTGCGCGATCGCCTTGTGGAAGAGGCCCTTCGCCGCCGGCATCCCCATCAGCGTGCAGACCTTCCCGCCGCCCCCCGACTGGCCGAAGATCGTGACGTTGCCCGGGTCGCCGCCGAAGGCGGAGATGTTGTCGCGCACCCATTCGAGCGCCGACACGATGTCGAGCATGCCGGCGTTGCCGGAATCGGCGTACCGTTCGCCGGCGATCTCTCCGAGGTAGAGGTGGCCGAACACGTTGAGGCGGTGGTTCAGCGTGACGACGACCACGTCGCGCCGGCGCGCGAGGTTCGCGCCGTTGTAGATGATGAAGCTGCCCGAGGCCTGCGAGTAGCCGCCGCCGTGCAGCCACACCATCACGGGGCGGCGGCCGCCGCCAGGCGCCGGCGTCCAGACGTTCAGGCGCAGGCAGTCTTCGCCGGCCGGCTCCCGGCGATCCACGGCCGCGACCTCGGAAATCAGGCCCGACGGACCCTGCGGCGAACGCGGGCCGTACTCGATGCAGTCGCGAACGGCTGTCCACGGCTGCGGCTTCTTCGGCGCCAGGAAACGGGCATCGCCCGCGGTGGTGGCGCCGTACGGGATACCGTGGAAGGCGTTGATCCGGTCGAAGACGACTCCCCGGATCGGACCGGACGTGGTCTTCGCGATACCGCTCTGCGCGGCGCCGCGAACGTCCTGCGCAAGCAGCCGCTCCCACGGATCGAGCAGGACGCCTGTGCCGATCAGCGCGCCCGACTTGAGAAACGTTCGACGCTCCATGACTCTGCCCTCAGGATTTTTCGAGTTCAGCGACAATCGCGGGCGCAATCTCGAACAGATCGCCGACGATGCCGTAGTCGGCGACCTCGAAGATGGGCGCTTCCGCGTCCTTGTTGATCGCGACGATCGTGCGCGAGCCTTTCATGCCGACCAGGTGCTGGATGGCGCCGGAGATGCCCAGGGCGACGTACAGCTTCGGCGCGACCGTCTGGCCCGAGCTGCCAATCTGCCGTTCCATCGGGAGCCACCCGTTGTCGCAGATCGGACGCGACGCCGCGACCTCGGCGCCCATCGCCTTCGCGAGCTTCTCGGCCAGCGGGATGTTCTCCTGCGACTTGATCCCTCTGCCAATGGCGACGATCCGCTCGGCCTGGCCGAGATCGACCGCCTGCTTGGCTTCGCGGAACGGCGGCTCCGGTTTCTGGCGGATGGCGGCGGCGTCGATCGGCACGTCGACCTTCTTCACCGCCGCCGAGCCGCCCTTTTTCGCCGCGTCGGCGCGGAACGCGCCGATCTGGATCGTCACGACCGCCGGCGTCCCGCCCTGCGGCTTCACATGGGCCGCCAGCTTCCCCTGGAACATCGGCCTGACGAACGTGGCGCCGTTGCCGGTCCCCTCGATGCCGGTGACGTCGGTGACGAGCGGCTTGCGGAGGCGCGCGGCGAGGAGCGGCGCGAAGTCTCGCGTCTGGTAGGTGTGCGGCAGCAGCACGAAGGCCGGCCTCGCCGAGTCGATCAACGCGCTGGCGGCGGCTGCATACGCATCCGGCGTGTACGGATCCAGCGCGGCGTGTTCGGCGACGAGGACGTCGGCGACCGCGGCCGACGCAAGCTCCTGCGCCACACCGCCCGTCGCCGCCCCGAGCACGGCGATGGCTATCGGCATCCCGCCGGCCAGCTGTTGCGCGGCGGCAACCGTTTCCCAGGTGGCGCGATTCAGTGTGCCGTCGCGCTGCTCGGCGATGACGAGAATCACAGCGCGCGCGCCTCGTCTCGAAGGCGCCGCACGAGCTCTTTCGCCGCATCCGCGGCCGAACCGCCGATCATGTGCGTCTGCTTGCTGCGGGTGGGCACCGCGAGGCCGACAATCTGCTGGGCCGGCTGGAGGCCGTCGGGGAGCGCGGCCTTCCTGATCTCCTTTTTCTTCGCGGCCATGATGCCCTTCAGCGTCGCGTAGCGGAGCTGGTTGATGCCGCTCTGGATCGTCAGCAGCGCCGGCAGCGGCATCGCGATCCACTGGAACCATCCGCCTTCGAGCTCGCGTTTCACACGCAGGGTGCCCGCTTGCCCTGAGGCTGTCGAAGGGTCGACCTGCACGTCCATGATGATCGTGGACGAGGGGATGCCGAGCCGCTCGGCGAGGATTACCCCGGTCTGGCCGTGACCCTGGTCGTCGGACTGCAGGCCCGTGAGCACGAGGTCGAACTGCTCAGCCTTCATCGCCGCCGCCAGCGCATCCGCCACGACGAAGGCGTCCGCGGACCCGAGGGTGTCGTGCTCCACGTGAATGGCCCGATCGGCGCCGCGCGCCAGCGCCTCGCGAATGACCGTCTGCACGCGGGCCGGGCCGGCGGAGCAGACCACCACTTCCCCGCCGTGCTTTTCCCGGAGCCGGAGCGCCTCTTCGAGCGCGTAGGCGTCGGGCTCGTTCATCTCGTAGCTGGCGTCCTGCTCGCGAATCCACGTCTTCTGGTCGTTCAGGCGTGGCTGCCACTCGCGCGTCGGAACCTGCTTGATGCAGACTGCAATCTTCATACGATACGTACGTCGCCGTGTTCTACCCTTCGAATCTCTTGAACAGCAGCGCCGCGTTGGTGCCGCCGAACCCGAACGAGTTCGACAGCGCGTACTGAATCGGCATCTGCCGGCTCTGGTGCGGCACGTAGTCGAGGTCGCACTCCGGGTCCGGATTGTCGAGGTTGATCGTGGGCGGCGCGACCTGGTTGTGAATCGCGAGCGCCGTGATGCCCGCCTCGAGCCCGCCGGCGCCGCCGAGCAGGTGGCCCGTCATCGACTTGGTCGACGAGATGGCCAGCTTCCCGGCGTGGTCGCCGAAGCAGTTGTGGATGGCGAGCGTCTCGAGCCTGTCGTTGTACGGCGTGGAGGTGCCGTGGGCGTTGATGTAATCCACGTCGGACGGCGCAATGCCCCCCTTGCGGATGGCCATCGCCATCACGCGCCGCGCGCCGTCGCCGTCCTCGGACGGCGCCGTCATGTGGTACGCGTCCGACGACATCCCGTAGCCGACGATTTCCGCGTAGATGCGCGCGCCGCGCCGCCTGGCGTGCTCGAGCTCCTCGAGGATGACGACGCCCGCCCCCTCGCCGATGATGAACCCGTCGCGATCCTTGTCGAACGGACGGCTGGCGCGCCCCGGGTCGTCGTTGCGCGTCGAGAGCGCGCGAAGCTGGCCGAAGCCGGCGACGCTCATCGGGCAGATCGCCGCCTCGCTGCCGCCGGCAATCATCGCGTCCGCATCGCAGCGCTTGATGATCTCGTAGGCGTCGCCGATGGCGTGCGCCGAGGCGGAGCACGCCGTGCAGGTCGCCGAGTTGGGCCCTTTCGCGCCGAAGCGGATCGACACCTGGCCCGACGCCAGGTTGATGATGGCCGACGGAATGAAGAAGGGCGACACCTTGCGCGGGCCGCCGGCGAGCAGCGCCTCGTGCTCGCGCTCGATCGTGATGAAGCCGCCGATGCCGGAGCCGATGTAGACGCCGACGTTCGGGGCGATGGCGTCGGTGATCTCGAGCCTGCTGTCGTCCATCGCGATCTGCGCCGCCGCAATCGCGAACTGGATGAAGAGGTCCATCTTCTTGACGTCCTTCTTCTCGATGAAGGCGAGCGGATCGAAGCCCTTCACCTCCGCCGCGATCTGCGTCGCGTAGCCGGAGATATCGAACCGCGTGATCCGGGTGACGCCGCTCTGGCCGGCCAACACCCCTGCCCACGTCTCGTTGGTCCCGATGCCGAGCGCCGACACGAGTCCGATGCCGCTTACGACCACACGCCTGTTCACCGCTCCCTCCGCGCCTCTCTGGCTCGCTCCTGCGTGCTTACTTCTTGGTCTTGGCGTGCGACTCGATGTAGTCGATGGCTTCCTTGACGCGGGTGATCTTCTCGGCGTCCTCGTCCGGGATCTCGATCCCGAACTCCTCCTCGAAGGCCATCACGAGCTCCACCGTGTCGAGCGAGTCGGCGCCGAGATCGTCGACGAACGAGGCATCGGCCGTGACTTCCTCTTCATCGACGCCGAGCTGCTCCACGATGATGCTCTTCACCTTGTCTGAAACTGCCATTTGGCCTCCTGGCCTTTAGTGGTTGATGGTTGGTGGTCACGACCAACGACGAACCGGATTCACATGTACATGCCGCCGTTGACAGCAAGGACCTGACCTGTAATATACGCCGCCTCATCCGACGCAAGAAAACAAACCGCCGCGGCGACATCGGCTGTGGTGCCGAGTCGGCCGAGCGGAATCTGCGCGGCCCAGTCGCCCTGCGCCTTCCCGGTGATCGCTTTCGTCATGTCGGTCTCGATGAGTCCGGGCGCGACGACGTTGACCGTGATGTTGCGCGACGCGACTTCGCGCGCCAGCGCCTTGCTGAAACCGATGAGCCCGGCTTTCGACGCCGCGTAATTGGCTTGTCCCGCGTTCCCGGTCTGGCCGACGATCGAGCTGATGCTGATGATGCGTCCGCTCCGTTGCTTGATCATCGGCTTGAGCGCCGCCTGCACGAGCACGAACGCGGGCGTCAGGTTGGTCGCAATCACCTCGTCCCAGTCTTCGCGCTTCATCCGCAGCATCAGCTGGTCGCGCGTGATGCCGGCGTTGTTGACGAGGATGTCGAAGCGCCCGTGGCGCGCGAGCACGCCCGACACCATCGCGTCGATCGACGCGGCGTCGGTGACCTCGAGCGCGACCGCGTCGGCCTTTCGCCCGGCCCCCTCGATGTCGCCGACGGTTCCCGCGGCGTGGTCGCCGCGGGCCGCCGCGACCACGTGCGCGCCGCGCGAGGCGAGCATCACGGCGATACCGCGGCCGATCCCGCGCGATGCGCCGGTGACGACGGCCACCTTCCCGGTGAGATCAAGCACGCAGACCTGCTTCCACCGCCGCGAGATCGTCGGGCGAGGCGAAGCTGAACACGCGTGCGTCCTTGTGAATCTTCCTGACGAGACCGCTGAGCACGGCGCCTGGGCCAACTTCAACATAGTTGGTGACGCCTTCGGACGCAAGGCGCTGGACGACCTGTTCCCAGCGGACGGGCGCGGACACCTGCCTCACCAGCGCCTCGATGGCAGACGCCGCGTCACGCTTCGGTTCCGCGTCCACGTTGGCGACGACCGGTACCCGCGGATCCTGCACGCGCAGCGCCCGAAGATCCGGCTCGAGCCGCGCCTCCGCGGGCGTGAGCAACGCGCAATGGAACGGCGCGCTGACCGCGAGCGGAATGACGCGCTTCGCGCCCAGCGCTTTCGCCCGCTCGCCGGCACGCCGCACCGCGGCCGTCGCGCCGGCGATGACCACCTGCCCCGCCCCGTTGATGTTCGCGGGGCTGACGATCTCTCCCTGCGCCGCCTCCTCGCACGCGCGGGCCACGGTCTCGCTGTCGAGACCGAGAATCGCGGCCATCGCCCCGGCGCCGACCGGCACCGCGTCCTGCATGTACTGGCCGCGCCTCCGCACCACCCGCACGGCATCCGCAAACGCCATGGTTCCCGCGGCGACGTTGGCTGAATATTCGCCCAGGCTGTGCCCGGCGACGAAGGCGGGCTCGATGCCCCGGGCCGCAAGCACCCGCTGCGCGGCAATGCTGACGGTGAGAATGGCCGGCTGGGCGTTCTGGGTCAGCACGAGCTGGTCTTCGGGCCCCTCGAAAATGACCTGTCTGAGGCCTGGCAGCGCCGCTTCCGCTTCATCGAACGCGGCGCGGGCTTCCGGATAGGCGTCGGCCAGCGCGCGGCCCATGCCGACCTTCTGGGAACCCTGGCCCGGGAACACGAACGCGATCAATGAGGTGACACCGTCGCGGCGGCAATCTCGTGCTCGACGCGCTGAATGAAATCGCCCGCCGCAAACCGATAAGCCATCGCAATCGCGTTGCGGACCGCCTTCGGCGACGAGCGGCCGTGGCCGACGATGGCGAGGCCGGCGACGCCCAGCAGCGGCGCGCCGCCGTACTCGGAGTAGTCGACCCGCCGCCGGAACCGGCGGAAGGCCCGGCGCGAGAGCAGATAGCCGACCTGGCTCGAGAACGTTCCTCGGAGCTCGTCGCCGAGCAGCGTCTCGACGGCGTCCACGAGCCCCTCGCTGGTCTTGAGCACCACGTTGCCAGTGAACCCGTCGCAGACGATGACGTCGGCGACGCCGCTGTAGACTTCGCGCCCTTCGACGTTGCCGATGAAGTTGATCGGGGCGGCCTTGAGCAGGCGGTGCGCCTCGCGGGTCAGCTCGTTCCCCTTCGTCTCTTCCTCGCCGATCGAGAGCAGGCCAATCCGCGGCCGATCGGCGCCAAGCGCGACGCGCGCATAGACGCCCCCCATGATCGCGAACTGCAGCAGGTGCTGGGGCCGGCATTCGACGTTGGCGCCGGCATCGAGGAGCACGGCCGGCCGGCCGCGCGTCGGAATCGTGGCCGCGAGGGCCGGACGATCGACGCCGGCGATCATCCCGAGCGCCGCGTGGGTCGCGACGACGGTCGCGCCGGTGTGGCCGGCGCTGAAGAGCGCCCCGGCCTCGCGGCGCGCGACCAGGGCGGCGGCCACGCAAATCGACGCGCGGGGCTTGCGGCGCACGGATGCGGGCGGGTCCGCCATCTCGATGACGTCGGGCGCATCGACAATGGTGACAGGAAGGCTTCGCCAGTCGGCATGCGCATCGAGCGCCTGCTCGACCCGGGTGGGGACGCCGACGAGTGCAATCTGGATGTCGAGATGGCGCGCGGCAGCGACCGCGCCGTCCACGATCGCCGCCGGCGCATGGTCGCCGCCCATCGCGTCAACGGCGATGCGGATCATCGTGAGAGGACTGGTTCACTCCTCGTCGACGGCGCGGACCTGGCGCTGGCGGTAATACCCGCAATGCGGGCAAATCCGGTGGGGCGCCTTCGGCTCGTGGCACTGCGGGCACAGGTTGGTCGCGGCGGGGCGCAGCGTGTCGTGCGTGCGGCGCTTGGCCGTGCGGGTCTTCGAGTGTCGGCGTTTTGGATTAGGCATTTTTTCCCTTGAACGCTTTCAGCGCCGCCAGCCGCGGGTCCTCCCACACCGGCGCGCAATCGCACGTGCCCGTATTCAGGTTCGTGCCGCACTGGGCGCAGAGACCCTTGCAGTCCTCGCGGCACAGCGGCTTCATCGGCAGCGCGAGATAGAACTGCTCCCGCATCAGCTCGCTCAGGTCGATCTGGTCGTCCGTGTAATAGCTCGTCTCCAGGTCGTCTTCCTCGACCTCGCGCTCGGCGTCCGTCGTCGACGCCTGGGACGAGGGCAGATACCGCTGGTCGAACTCGGCGTCGATCGGAAACCTGTAGGGCTCCACGCAGCGGCTGCACTCCAGCTCGAGCACGGTGCGCACGCGTCCCACGAGGCGGAACCTGTCCTTGTCCTTGTGGATGTCGAACTCGAGCTCGACCGGCGCCGCGATCTGATAGGCATCCGACTCGCCGCGGACTTCGTCGGGCTGGAACGTCCGGCCGAAGTGGCTGACCGGCTGGCGGTACCGCGTGAGATCGAGCTGCATGGCCCTTCTATCGCGAATTTTCCGCGAAAGACAGACCCTCGATTATAGCTGATCCCATGCCATCGGCCCGACCCACGGCTTGGGGATGAACAGGCGCTCGTACAGGGTCACCGCGAAGCGGTCGGTCATGCCGGCGAGGAAATCGCGCGTGGCGACGTCGAGCCCGTCGGTCTCGATGATGCGGCGGTCGAGGAATTCATCCGGCCGCTCGCGCACCTTCTCCCAGAGGCCGCCGAGGATGCCGGTCGCCTTGCGGAACTCGGCGGTGGCCTCCTGGTTCTCGTAGACGGCATCGAAGAGGAAGCTGCGCATCGCCAGCGTGGCGTCGAGAATCGGCTCGCTCATGCGGATCTCGGCCAGCCCGCCCTGCTGCGTCTCGGTGACGACATCCTTCACCATCGCGGCGATGCGCGCCGACGAGCTCGCCCCGAGGACCGCCACCGCGTCGCGCGGCAGGTCCGCTTCCCTGAGCACGCCCGCTCTCACCGCGTCGTCGATGTCGTGGTTCACGTACGCGATGAGATCGGCCACGCGCATGATCTGCCCTTCGAGCGTCGCGGCGCGCTGCGAGGCGTCGACGCCGACCGGCGATCCACCCTTCCCCTTCGAGTGGCGGCCGATGCCGTCGCGGACCTCGAACGTGAGGTTGAGGCCCTGCCCATCGTTTTCGAGCACGTCGACCACGCGAAGGCTCTGCTCGTAATGGCGGAAGCCGCCGGGCACGATCGAGTCCAGCACGCGCTCCCCCGTGTGGCCGAACGGCGTGTGACCCAGGTCGTGGCCGAGCGCGATGGCTTCGGTCAGCTCTTCGTGCAGCCGCAGCACCTT
>DASQAX010000497.1:0-4838 GCA_035635535.1 Vicinamibacterales bacterium
CGTCTCGTGCCAGCCGCTGGAGATTGCGATCAGCGGCGGAGGACGCTGCGAGAAAGGCGATCTAAAAGGATCGCGTCCGCTGCAGTCGGGCACGAGTCCGGATGGATGGGAAGTGAGCTGTGGCCGGTCGGCACAGCAGACCGCTTACGCGGTGTGCTGTGCGCAGTGAACCTGATACCTGGACCACGCCTGAAACCCGATACCTGAAACCTGATACCTACTGGCGTCCGCGCCCGCCCGGCCCGGCGGGCGCTCCAGGATCGGGCGGCGGGCCTTGCGTTCCCTGTCCCGCGCCGCGGCGACCGAGCTTCGCCTCCGGCAGTTTGTCGAAGTAGTAGGTCCTGTAGCGGACCGACTTCCCTTCCGCGTCGAGGAACTCGAGCGACTGCTGGAAGGCGATCGGCGCCGCCGCATTGCGCGCGACGGTGGCATCGGTCACGTACAGCCGGTTCTCGTGCAGGTAGATGCCGACGTAGGTCCGCGTCATGTCCGGGTTGATGACCGTGAGCTGCTGGCCCGTCACCAGGTTGATGTAGTGGAAGTTGTCGAACGTCAGCTTCACGCCCGGCTTCAGGCGATAGAGCTGCGAGGCGGCCCACTGGATCGATCCGAGAATGTCGATCTGCCAGTAGGCGGGCGCTGAGAAGTCGTCCGTGTGGTGGTTGGCCATGTAGAGGGCCTCGGAGTCCGAGTAGTCCACCACGCGCATCGAATAGCGGTTCGGGCCATCCTGCCAGCGGTAAATCGTCTGCGGGAACTTCGAGTCGTACTCCGACGTCCAGCTGGATTTCTCCGCCGTCGGCTCGCCGGGCGCGTTGATCGCGAAGTGATCGTCCATGTTCTTGTACTCGATCCACTCTTTCTGCGCGAAGAGCGGACGGGCCACGAGCAGGACGCACGCCACGGCCACGAGTCGAAACGTTCGCATAGATCCAGTCCTCCACCCGCCCACGATGCGAGCCGGGTAATACTGGCAGAAATCCACGGTTGCCACAATGCAACCCGCCAGCATGCGTGGGGGCACGCGACGCGTAACCTTCGTTCCTGTCGCAGCCCTGGTCCAATCCCGACACCGTTGTGCGAATCGCGGATCGTGCGACCGCGCGGCGCGCGATTCGCGCTGCACATCACGCGCTTTCGTTCGTGGTCCCCGATTTGCTATGCTCCGCGCCAACCATGCGCAGAACAACCGCTCTCGCCTCGCTCACCGCCGCGGCGGCGCTGCTCGCCGCCACGCCGTCGGTCGCCCATCATTCGGCCAACGCCGAATTCGATACCCAGAAGGAGATGACCATCACGGGCACGCTCACGAAGCTCGAGGTCGTGAACCCGCACTCGTGGTGGCACCTCGAGGTCAAGGGCGCCGACGGCAAGGTGACGCCGTGGAGGCTGGAGTCCAACAGCCCCGCCGGCCTGATCCGTCTCGGCGTGAAGGTGAAGACCGACGTGAAGGTCGGGGGCACCTACAGCTTCAGAATCTCGCCGGCATGGAAGGACCCCGAGGGCGAGAAGCTCGGATGGATGCGAGCGTTCACCATCAACGGCAAGGAGTACGTACTGACCGAGCTGTAGATCAGGGCTTGCCGACGGACAGCTGATCGACCACGCTGGCCACGCCGTCGGTTTCGCGCGCGAGCTGCAGCGCGCGGGCGTGCTGACGCTGGTCGATCACCGTCCCCGTCAGCGTGACTCGCTGATCGTCGCTGCTGACGTGAATACGGGAACCGTCGAGCGTGTCGTCGAGCGTGATCTTCGACTTGACCTTCGCGGTCAGGCCGGCTTCCTCGATCCCTTCGCTCGCGCGCTCGGCGCCGACGGCAATCTTGTCGCCGATCTCCGCGCCGGCCGCACGCGCTTTCTCGCGCGTCGTCTCCGCCTGCGCGCCTGACGTTCCAACCGGCCTGGTGGTAACAACCGGCTCGCTCGTCGCTCTCGACGAGCGCCCGCCGCCCCAGCGGTATCCGAAGAAGAACGCCGCCGCCGCGACGACGACGACCAGGATGAGCACGAATCGCAGAAGAGCTCTGAGCATGCGCGCCTCCTCGGAAAGAGGAAGCATCGGCCGTGCCGAGTCGGCGGCGCCGGAAGGTATCAGGTTTCAGGTATCGGGTGTCAGGCGTGGTCCAGGTATCAGCCTGACACCTGGACCATGCCTGAAACCTGACACCTGTTACCTGATACCTGCCGAGCGACCTACCGAGCCGCCGTCGTTGCCGCCGGATACGTGGGCAACGTAACGTGATCGCCAAAGGTCGCTTTCAACCCCTCGATCGCGCAGTTCTCGTCGCCGCCGCCGCCCGCGCCGCCGCCGACGCCGACCACGCCGATCATCTGGCCATCGACGACAATCGGAAGCCCGCCGGCGTTGGTGAAGAAGTCGTACTGAGCAATCGTGCGATTCTGGCCTGCAGGATTGTTCCGGCCCTGCGCGGTGTAGACGGAGGTCGGCACGCGCGTCTTCAGCGAGGTCTCCGCCTTCATCAGCGCCGTGCGGATGTTGTTGAACACCTGGCCGTCCATCCGCTCCATGTGCACGAACTCGCCGAAGTTGTCCAGGATGTAGAGCGACATGCTGCCGTTCTTGCCCGCCGCGAAGTCGCGGCAGACCTTCGCGATCTTCTTCGCGGCCGCCAGCGAAATCTGGTTGCCGTCGAACACGTTCGACGACCCCTTGCCGCCGACCACCCATTCCGGGTTCGACACCGACGACTTCGGCGTCGTCGTCGTCGCGAAGCGCGGCACCGGCGCGGGGTTCGCGGGCTGGGCGTTGGGCGGATTCGCCACGTCTTCGACGAGCGGCGCGACGTTGGCGGCGCCGAGCACCTGCTGCATCGCCTTGTGGCCGCAGATCTCGTCGCTCCACACCGGCACGCGCGGCGCGGAGCCGCCGATGCCGATGACGCCGATCATCTGCTTGTTGATGACGACGGGCAGGCCGCCGGAGTTGGCGAACATGCCAAGCTGGATCCGCTGCAGTTCCGTATTCGGATTCTGCCGGACCTGGTTCATGACGACCTTGCTCGCGCCGCGCTGCGCCAGCGCGGTCCGCGCCTTCATCTCGGCCGTGATGATGTTCAGGTACCCCTGGCCGTCCATCCGGTCCACGTAGACGTGGTTGCCGTCGTTGTCGAGCACGTAGATGCTGATCGCGACGTTCTCGGCCGCGGCGAGCTTCTCGCACGTCTCGGCGATCCGCTCGGCGGTCGCGAGATTGATCGTGGTGAAGTCCTGGATCTGCTCGGCGGCCTTGCCGCTGACGACGAACTGCGACGGGACGTTCTGCGCCGACAGCGACGTGCCGAGCGCGACGGCTGCCGCCGCGATAGCCATTGCGGTGATGCGGACGTTCATGTGTGACTCCTCCCTGCCTGCGGCGGCATTGTGCTACCGCAGCGCGCTTCGCGCAAGTTGGAAGCCCAGGCGCGATGCGGGATCTCGAAGGAAACGCATTATACGACGCGCGATCGGCTGGACGGCCTTCTCATGCTGCGCTGCCCGGTGTATACAAGGTGTCGCGTGAAGCCGTCACGTCGCGACTTCCTGCGCTCCTCGATCATGGTGCCTGGCTCCGCGGCTCTCGCTGCACAGCGCCGACGCGCGGCGCCACCCCGCGTCGCGGTCGTCGGCGCCGGCGCATTCGGCGGGTGGACGGCGCTGTACCTGCGACGCGCGGGCGCCGAGGTCACGCTGCTCGACGCGTGGGGACCGGGCAACAGCCGCGCGAGCTCCGGCGGGGAGACACGCGTCATCCGCACGATCTACGGGCCCACGCGCAAGTACGTGGAGATGGCGGCACGCGCGATGGCGCTCTGGCGCGAGTGGGATCGCACCGCCCGTGAGCCGTTCTACAGGCGGACCGGTGTGCTGTGGATGACCGGTGCCGACGACAGCTACGTGCGACAGTCGATCCCCTTCCTGCGCGAGCTTCGGATCGAGTACGAAGAGATCGATCCGGCCGCCGCCGCCCGTCGATGGCCGCAAATCAGCTTTGACGAAGTCGCGAAGGTCTATCTCGAACACGAGGGCGGGTATCTCGCAGCCAGGCACGCGTGCGACGCGGTCGTCCGCGAGCTCGTGCGCATCGGGGGCACCTACCGCCAGGCCGCCGTCGTGTCGGTCGGGCCGGCGGGCGGGCGGCCCGACATTCGACTGAGCGACGGCACGACGCTGTCCGCCGACCGGTTCGTGTTCGCCTGCGGGCCGTGGCTCGGACGGCTCTTCCCGGACGTGATTGGCTCGCGCGTGCGGCCCACGAGGCAGGAGGTGTTCTACTTCGGCGCGCCCGCCGGCGACGATCGGTTCATCGAGCCCCGCATGCCCGTGTGGGCCGAGGTCGGCGAGCGGTTCGTCTACGGCATCCCCGGCAACCTGCATCGCGGGTTCAAGGCGGCGGACGACACGCGAGGGCCCGACTTCGATCCGACCGATGGCGACCGCAATCCCTCGCCCGATCTCGAACGCGCGATGCGCGCGTTCCTGAGCCGCCGGTTTCCGGCGCTGAAGGACGCGCCGCTGCTGGGCGCGGAGGTGTGCCAGTACGAGAACAGTCCCGACGGGCACTTCATCATCGACCGTCACCCGGCGATGCCCGACCTCTGGATTGCAGGTGGCGGCAGCGGTCACGGGTTCAAGATGGGACCGGCCCTCGGAGAGATCCTGGCGCGGCAGGTTCGCGAAGACGCCTCACCCGATCCGTTCTTCGCGCTGGCGCGTCTCGAGGCAACGCAGCCCCGATAAGCGTTGCGTCATGCCCCCGTGCGGACGCGCGTCGAACGGACAGGGCGCGCTCGGCCGCGTGTTCACGTGCGGCCGACTGTGAGCGACGTGATCAGCGAAGT
>DASQAX010000498.1:0-4353 GCA_035635535.1 Vicinamibacterales bacterium
GCGGATCCGCGCTGTCGCCACGAACGATGCGGACCTGCGGTCCCGCGGGCGGCGGCGCCGGACCGCCGAACCCGACGCCCCAGCTCAGACGCAGGCCAAGATCCACCAGTGTGCTGCCGCGACCGGTGTTCCGCGTGACGCCGGCCGGCCGATCGTTGCTCACCGTGTCGCCGTTGTCGTCGCGCCCCGTTGTGATGTTGTACGGCAGCGCGGACTGCACGCGCAGCGAGGTGCCGAGGCGGAAGCGCCTCTTCAGCGGCACGTTCGCGAGGCTCATGAACCGGTGCCGCGCATCGCCCAGCGCCGGCCCGCGTTCGGCCGCGAGGTTGTAGGTGTCGGCCGGAAGGCCGAACGGGCTGTCGGTCTCGTCGAGCGACCGGCCGAACGTGTAGCTGGCAGCAAGGAACAGCCGCCGCTGCGGCCGCGCGTAGTTCAGGTTGAGGCTGATCGCGTCGACTTCCGATCGCGCGACGGACTGAATCTCGGTCACGGCGCCGGCGGTCGGATCGGGCCGCTGAAGGCTGGCGAGCGGCGCGTTGATGTTGACCCCGCGCAGCAGGTTCGATCCGCGGCGCCGGACGTACATCGCGTTCAGCCGGATGTCGCCGGGCAGCGCCTGCTCGACGGCCGCGATCGCTTCGGTGAGCGTCGGCTGGGTCAGATTCGTCGCGAATTGCACGCGTCCCGCGGGCAGGACCACGGCGAGCCCGCCCAGCGTCGCATCGGGATAGCCGGGCTGCACGGTCGTCTCGATCTGCTGGTGCGCGCCGTCGAGCTGCACCCCCTGCTCGTACGCCTGGGCGTCGAGCCAGTCGAAGAAGACGCCGCCGCCGCCGCGAATCGTCGTTTTTCCGCTCTTGAACGGCGACCAGGCAATGCCGCCGCGCGGGGCGAGATTGAACCCGCCGATGTGCGACTGGTACTCGTAGCGCAGGCCGCCGCTGATCGTCAGATCCTTGCGGACGCGGACATCGTCCTGCAGGTACAGGCCCAGCTGCGCCTGCGAAATCGTGACGTCCGGATTGCCCACGTTCCGCGTGAACGTCGTCGGCCGCCCCGCCGCGTAGGCATCGAGGCTCGCGAACGTGAATGTGCCCGCGGTGTTGCGAAGCTCGTTCGTGCGATAGCGGCCGGCGTCGAGTTGAATGCCGGTCCGGATCGCATGGCGTCCGGCAGCGATGTCCAGGTCGTCGACGAGCTGGACGAGGTTCGACCCGCGCGTGCCGGCCAGCTGCGCGCCGCCGGCATCGAATGCGTTGAGCACGAGCACGGCCGGCGCGGTACTGACCGGCGCGAACGCGACCTCGTCCGAGCTCCACTGCGCGCGGAGCTCGTTATACAGCGCTTTCCCGATCGAGCCGGAGGTCGAGGCGCGCAGCACGTATTCGGTGCGCGTCTGGCTGTAGCCGCGCTCGGGCAGATCGAAATCGCCGACGCCGAGGTTCTCCGTCTTCACGTGATTGCGCTGCAGCTCGGCGCGGAACAGCTGCGTCTTGGTGAGCAAATGCTCGAGACGCGCGTCCAGGTTGAGCGCGTGGTTCGGCTTGCGGATCGAGTCGGCGGCGTATCCAGACGGCAGCGCGGCGACGATCGTTTTCGTGTCGAACGCGTCGATGCCATCGACCGAGAGCGCCAGCGACGTGTGCTGTTTCCACAGCGGGCCGTTCAGGTTGAAGCCGTAGCGCTCGTGCTGCTCGTCGCCTTTGACCGGCGCGAACACGTTGCGCGCGTTCAGCGCCGCGTCACGGAAGCCGAGGCTGGTCGCGCCGCGCCAGTTGTCCAGGCCCGGTTTGGTCGTGATGTCAACGGACACGAACCCCGGCTCGTGCGTGTCGGCGGCGAACATGTTCCGGCGGAAACGGATCTGCTGAATCTGGCTCTTGGGCGGCAGCTTGCCGCCGCGGAATCCGTTCACCCGGAGCACCGCGCCGGGCCCGGCCATGTCGCGCAGCGCCTGCTCCATCTCGTCCGCATCGTCGGGCAATTCGTCGATCTCTGCGGCCGAGAGCACCGTGGCGAACGCGTCGCTGCGCGGATCGCTACCGCGCTCGCGCGGATCGCGGCCGACCTCCACGGTCGCCGTCAGCTTCGCGATCGCCAGCTTCACCTCGCGCCGGTTGCCGCCCGCCCGCACGCGGACATCGCGGACCTCCGCCGGCTCGAACCCGGGCGATTCGACGTGAATCGTGTAGCGGCCCGGCCCGAGCGACGCGAACGTCACGTCACCGCGCGCGCCGGTGTCGAGCGCGGTGGTCGCCTCCTCGCCCTGGGCCTGTCGAAGGGTGACGCGCGCGCCGACGATCACCGCGCCGCTCGGATCGGCGACGGTGACGCGCAGCGATGCGTCTGACTGCGGCGGCTGCGCGAACGCAGACGCGGCGAACAGAACGGCGAGCAGACAATTGATGAACGTTTTCATGCGTTCTCCCACCTGACCTACCCGCCCCAGCTGATCACACGCCGCACGTGACCCACGTGCCCCACCCGACTTACCTGACCCACCCGACCCGCCCCACCTGACCCACCCGTCCTACCTGGCCGAGAACGTGTCCGGCTTGAAAGCCGGGTTGATTCTGATCGTCTTGAACGTCATCTCTTCGGTCAGCTTCCCGTCGATCGATCGCGACAGGTGGTGAGGGAGCAGCACGCCGTCGACCGGCTTGTAGTCGTCGAGAAAGAGCGTGATGTCGACGAGCGGCGGCGGCGGCGCGCCTGCGGCCGCCTGCTCGGCCCGTTGAATGCGCGCGGGATCCGGAGGGCCATCGACCCGCTGTGTCTGGATCCGCATCTGCGGCGCGACGCCGCGGTACTGGAGCATCAGCGGCCGGTGGTTCTTCTGATCGAGGAAGATGCGGGCCGCAAAGCTGCCGGGGCCTTTCGCGTCCACGACGTCCGCCTTCCCTTCGTCCGATTCAGCCTCGCCGCCGTACGCATACTCCAGCGGAACAGAGGATGGCGCAGTGAGCAGCAGCGCCACGACCGTTCGTGCGAAATCGGCGCGCGCGTTGCGGATCGCCTGCGCTTCCGCATCCCCGGCCGGCGGCGGGCCCATCCGGATCACGGCGCCGGGCGGGGCGTTCACCGAGCGCTGGCTTCGCAGCAGCTTCTCGCCGTTGATGCCCTGCTCGGTGACCACGGTCATGTCGCCCATCGGGTTCATGGTCTCGGTGCGCAGCATTTTGTCCGGCAGTTGCAGCTCGATCGTGATCTCGCCGCTCAACTGCCGGTCCTGCATCGTGCGCTGATAGGTGCCGGAGGCGGTGAGCCCCTGCACCTTGCTCAGGTTCTTCTCGCCCCCGAGCGCCGCGCGCGCCTGGGCGAGCAGCTGCTCGGCCTTCGTATCGCCCGCCGCGCGGGCTGCCAAACCGCCGAGGGTCATCGCGAGCGAGATCAGAGAAACAATCAACCACTGCATGGTTCACCTCGAACTAGGGCATCACTGAAGCAGGCCACCGCTTCAGCCACTGAAGGAGGGCACCGCTTCAGCCACTGGAGGAGGGCGCCGCTTCAGCGGTGCCGTGTGAATGCCTCGTGAGAAGTATGACGACGGGGCAGGTGGGAAGTTGTTATCTCTAGGCAATCGTTTTGTAAGAGATGTAAAGCGCGCGTCTTCCCTCGAAGTTTCGCGCTACAGTGGCGGTGTGCGTGTTCATTTTCACGATAGGGTCGCTCTGTCCTCGCAGCTCGTCGCCGGCGTCGTCCTCGTCGTCCTGCTCGGTACGCTGGGGACGTTTCAGTACCGCTGGCTGGGTGATGTGAGCGAGGCGGAGCGGACGCGCATGCGCGACAGCCTGCGCACGCGCGCGACCGAGTTCACGCAGGAGTTCGATCGCGAGCTGACGCGGATTTACCTCGCGTTCCATCTGGACAGTGACGCGTTCGAGCGGGAGCCCGCTACCACGCTGGCCGACGCGCTGGCGCGCGCGAAGACGGCCGCCGTGGTGCCCGGGCTGGTGAAAGCAGTCTTCCTGATCGAGGCTCGGGGGCCGCACGCCGGGGTGCTCCAGCAGCTCGACGCGAGCGGCCGCGCGCTGCAGCCTGTCGAATGGCCCCCGGCTCTGGAACGCTGGCGACGCCGCGCCGAGAGTGTGGCTTCAGCCGTCCCTGGCATGCCATCGCCGATCTTCATGGCCGATGCCGTGGATGCAACGACACCCGCGCTCGTCATCCGGATGTCCCGCATCAAGCGGATCGAGAACGGCGGGCACGTCGCCGTGATGCCCGATCCCGTCGGCAGCGCTCGAGCGGTCGTCGTCTGGCTCGACGCCGAGCGACTGCAGCGGCAGCTGCTCGAACCGCTCGTGTCGAAGTACTTCGGCAGCGGCGACAAGTCCGCCTATCTCGTGTCGGTGG